>JBKPSU010000132.1:0-35007 GCA_046735135.1 Actinomycetota bacterium | reverse complement strand
GTCGAACGCCGTACGCGCCATCGTCAGCAGCGGCGCGCCGGGCTTCTCGTCGAGCAGCTTGGCCTCGGCGCGTGTCGCCCCGCGGGCGCCGATGCGCTGCCGCGCCAGCCGGATGTGCACGCCGCGGGCCCGCAGCGATTGATACAGGCCGTTGCTCTCGAGCTCCTCGGCGTCCGGGGCGATCTGCACCGGCAGGTGGTTCGTCATCACCGCGAGCGGCTCGCCGTTCGCGCAGCGCAGCCGGTGGATCGAGACGACCTCCGAGCCGTCCTTGAGGCTGAGCTCGCGCGCGACCTCTTCCTCCGGCGGCCCGACGTGGTAGTCGAGCAGCTGAGTGGTCGGCTCCTGACCGGCCCGCGTGAGGTCGTCGTAAAGGCTGGTCAGCTCGACACGGCGATGAACCGGGTTCTGCACCACCTGTGTGCCGACCCCGCGCTTGCGGACCAGCAGGCCCTTGTCGACGAGTTCCTGGATCGCACGGCGGGTGGTTGGCCGCGACAATGTCAACCGTTTCGCCAGCGCCAGTTCGTTTTCGAACCGGTCGCCCGGTGACAGTTCGCCGTCTCGAATGGCAGCCTCGATGGCTTGGGCAAGCTGATAGTAGAGGGGGACAGGGCTTGACCTGTCGAGCTCCACCGACAAGGGCACGCTGTCTCCGATCTCGGGTCCGACCAGAAGGTAGCTGAATAGTAGCACCGCATGATTGAAAGTTAGAATGTCAGGACAAACTATTGACATGCAGGTGTGTCGGCAGGCAATCTCGTACGCACACCCACTAACGCCGGAGAACGATCTTGACTAGCACGCACCCGTTCGACGTACTCGCCATTGGGCGCAGCGGTGTCGACATTTATCCCCTGCAGATCGGCGTAGGCCTCGAGCACGTCGAGTCGTTCGGGAAGTTCCTCGGCGGCAGCGCCGCCAACGTCTCGGTGGCCGCCGCCCGGCTCGGTAACAACACCGCGCTGATCTCCGGCGTCGGAGCAGACCCGTTCGGCGCGTTCGTCCGCAACGAGCTCGCCGACCTCGGCGTCGACAACCGCTTCGTGACGACCCACGACGAATACCCGACGCCCGTGACGTTCTGCGAGATCTTCCCGCCAGACAACTTCCCGCTGTACTTCTACCGGCGCCCGAGCGCACCCGATCTCCAGATCCGCCCCGACGAGCTCGACCTCGACGCCGTCCGCGCGGCGAGGCTGTACTGGTCGACGGTCACCGGTCTGTCCGAAGAGCCAAGCCGCAGCGCGCATTTCGCCGCATGGGAAGCCCGCAATCGCGCCCCGCTCACCGTCCTCGACCTCGACTACCGGCCGATGTTCTGGGGGTCGCCCGCCGCGGCCACCGAGCAGGTTCAGCGAGCCCTGCAGCATGTGACAGTCGCGGTCGGCAACCGGGAAGAGTGCGAGATCGCTGTCGGCGAGAGCAACCCGCAGCGCGCGGCCGAAGCGCTTCTCGACCTCGGTGTCGAGCTGGCCATCGTCAAGCAGGGCCCCCGCGGCGTGCTGGGTAAGACCCGCCACGCCCACGTCAATGTCGCGCCCAATGACGTCGACGTCGTCAACGGCCTCGGCGCCGGAGATGCGTTTGGCGGCAGCCTGTGTCACGGACTGCTGAACGGCTGGCCGCTGGAGAAGACCCTTCGGTACGCCAACGCCGCGGGCGCGATCGTCGCGTCACGGCTCGAGTGCTCGACGGCGATGCCGACGGCGGCCGAAGTCGCCGCCCTCGCCGACCAGACCGCACTGGAGGCCGTCAATGTCTGACGCATTGTGTCGGGACTACACCGAGATCACCGAGGTGCGTGCATCCGACCCGCAGGCAATCGAACGCGCGTGGCAGACGCGCACCACCCGACCCACGGTTCGCGGCAACGGCCGGCTGATGATCGTCGCCGCCGACCACCCGGCGCGCGGCGCGCTCGGCGTCGGCTCGCGACCGACCGCCATGAACAGCCGCACCGATCTGCTCGACCGGCTGCGCGCAGCGCTCGCCGACCCGGGTGTCGACGGGGTGCTGGCGACCTCCGACATCCTCGACGACCTGCTGCTGCTCGGCGCGCTCGACGACAAGGTGGTGTTCTCGTCGATGAACCGCGGCGGCCTGGCGGGCGCGCAGTTCGAACTCGACGACCGGATGACGGCTGCCACCGCGGCCGCCACCGCCGCGGCACGCATGAACGGCGGAAAGATGTTGTGCCGCATCGACCTCGGCGATCCGGGCACGGTCACCACACTGGAGGCCTGCGCGCGGGCGATCGACGAGCTCGCCTCCCACGGGCTGATCGCGATGGTCGAGCCGTTCATCTCGACGCGGATCGACGGCAAGGTACGCAACGACCTGAGCCCCGACGCGGTGATCAAGTCGGTGCACATCGGCCAGGGCCTCGGGTCCACGTCCGCGTACACCTGGATGAAGCTGCCGGTCGTCGACGAGATGGACCGCGTGATGGAGTCCACCACGTTGCCGACGCTGCTGCTCGGCGGTGACCCCGCCGATCCCGACGAGGCATTCGCCAGCTGGGAGAAGGCTTTGGCGCTGCCGTCGGTGCGCGGGCTCATCGTGGGACGCACCCTGCTGTATCCCGCGGACGACGACGTCAGCTCGGCGGTCGCCACTGCTGTATCGATGGTGAGGTGAGCATGCACAGCAAGTACTACATCCCTTCCAAGAGCGCGACGCTCCCCTACACCGTCGACGTCACACCGGAGTCGGCGGCGTGGAGCGAGGCCAGCCTGTGGGTGGTCGAACTCGTTGGAACGCAGGAACTCTCGTTGAATACCAACGGCATCGAGGTGATGATCCTGCCGCTGGCCGGCGAAGGCACCGTCGAGTGCGATAACGAGGCGTTCGAGCTCTCGCCGCGGGCGTCGGTGTTCGACGGTCCCGCCGACATGGTCTACATCGGCACCGGTCAGCAGTACACGCTGTGCGGTGAAGGCAGGCTCGCGATATGCGGCGCCCGCGCCAATCGGCAGTTCCCGAATCGCAGGGTGGCGGCCGGCGACGTCGCCGTCGAGCTGCGCGGCACCGGCAACTGCAGCCGCCAGGTGCACAACTTCGGCACCGCAGGTGTTTTCGAGGCCGACTCGCTGATTGCGTGCGAAGTCATCACGCCGGGCGGCAACTGGTCGAGCTATCCCGCGCACAAGCATGACGAGGAGTCGCCCGTCGAGTCGGCGCTCGAGGAGATCTACTACTTCGAGATCGCGTCGGGCCCAGACGATTCCCGCGGTTTCGGCTATCACCGTGTCTACGGAACGCCGAGCAGGCCGATCGAGGTGCTCGAAGAGGTTCGCACGGGCGACGTCGTGTTGGTGCCGCACGGCTTTCACGGGCCGTCGGTCGCCGCGCCCGGCTATCACATGTACTACCTCAACGTGATGGCTGGCCCCGGCGAAGAACGCGCCTGGAAGATCGTCGACGACCCCGAGCACGCCTGGTTGCGCGGCAGCTGGGAGAACCAGGCCGTCGACCCCAGGCTTCCACTGCACACCCGAGGAGCGTGACGTGGTCTCCAAAGCATCCGTATTCAAGTCACCGCACAATGAGCCGACCGTTCGGCTCACCGTCGCTCAGGCCACGGTGCGGTTCCTGGCCAATCAGTACGTCGAGAGCGACGGCGGACGACACAAGTTCTTCGCGGGCTGCTTCGGCATCTTCGGTCACGGCAACGTCGCGGGCATGGGGCAGGCACTGTTGCAGGCCCAGGTCGACGCCGAGCAGGCCGGCACCGAGCCGGCGCTGCGATATGTGTTGGGCCGCAACGAGCAGGCGATGGTTCACTCCGCGGCCGCCTATGCCCGGCAGAAGGATCGGCTGCAGGCCTGGGCGGTGACCGCAAGCATCGGCCCCGGCTCCACCAACATGCTGACCGGCGCGGCGCTGGCAACCATCAACCGGCTGCCCGTGCTTCTGCTGCCGTCGGACACGTTCGCCACCCGGGTGAGCGCACCGGTGCTGCAGGACCTCGAACAGCCCCACGACAACGAGCTGACCGTCAACGACGCGTTCAAACCGCTGTCGCGCTTCTTCGACCGGGTATGGCGGCCCGAGCAGCTACCGTCGGCGCTGATCGGTGCGATGCGCGTGCTCACCGACCCGGTCGAGACGGGGGCGGCCACCATCGCGCTGCCGCAGGACGTGCAGGCCGAGGCCTTCGACTGGCCGGAATCGCTGTTCGCCGAACGCACTTGGCATGTGGCGCGTCCGCTGCCGGAGCGGTCGGTGCTCGCCCGGGCCGCGGAGATCATCCGGTCGGCGCAGCGTCCGCTGATCGTCGCGGGCGGCGGGGTCATCTACTCCGGCGCCAACGACGCGCTGGCAGCGTTCGTCGAGCGGACCGGCATCCCGGTGTCGGAGACGCAGGCCGGCAAGGGCTCACTCCCTTATGACCATCCGCAGTCCGTCGGCGCCGTGGGTTCGACAGGATCCACCGCCGCGAACGCACTGGCGGCCGAAGCCGACGTCGTGATCGGGATCGGCACCCGGTACAGCGACTTCACCAGCGCATCGCGGACCGCGTTCAACAACCCCGATGTCCGGTTCGTCAACATCAACGTCGCCTCGTTCGACGCCGTGAAGCAGGGTGGCCTGATCGTCGTCTCCGACGCCCGCGAAGCCATCGAGGCGCTGTCCGAGGCGCTGAGCGGTTTCGCGGTGAGCGACGACTACCGCACGCGGACAATCGAACTCGCGAAGGAGTGGGATGACACGGTGGCCGCGGCCTACCGCGTCGAGGACGACGGAAGCGCCCTGAACCAGAGCCAGGTCATCGGGCTGGCGAACACGCTGTCGGATCCTCGCGACGTGGTGGTGTGCGCGGCCGGGTCGATGCCGGGCGATCTGCACAAGCTGTGGCGCACCCGCGACCGCAAGGGCTACCACGTCGAGTACGGGTACTCGTGCATGGGTTACGAGGTCGCAGGCGGCATCGGTGTGCGGATGGCCAGCCCCGACCGCGACGTGTTCGTCATGGTCGGCGACGGCTCCTACCTGATGATGGCCACCGAGTTGGTGACCGCGGTTCAGGAAGGCGTCAAGGTCATCCTGGTGCTGGTGCAGAACCACGGCTTCGCGTCCATCGGCTCGCTGTCAGAGTCGTTGGGCTCGCAGCGATTCGGCACGTCCTACCGCTACCGCGACGGCTCGGGTCGGCTGGCCGGCGACAAGCTCCCCGTCGATCTGGCGGCCAACGCCGCCAGCCTGGGCGCCGAGGTGATCAAGGTGACGACGGCCGCGGAGTTCACCGACGCGGTCAAGGTGGCGAAGGCCAACGAGCACACCACCGTGATCCATGTCGAGACCGACCCGCTGATCTACGCGCCGGACAGCCAGTCATGGTGGGACGTCCCGGTCAGCGAGACCTCGCAACTGGATTCCACCCAGCAGGCATACGAGACATACGCAGAGTGGAAGAAGATCCAGCGCCCCTATGTAAAGCCCTACGACGCAAAGGACCGATAGACAGATGAGCACCATCCTCGTCGGCTCCGCACCGGACTCATGGGGCGTCTGGTTTCCCGACGATCCGGTTCAGACCCCCTATACCCGGTTCCTCGACGAGGTCGCGGCGTCCGGCTACAAGTGGATTGAGCTCGGTCCGTTCGGCTACCTGCCCACCGACCCGGAGCAGCTGTCCGACGAGCTGGCGGCGCGCGACCTGAAGCTGTCGGCAGGCACGGTGTTCGAGCATCTCCACCAGGACGACTCCTGGGACGCGGTGTGGACGCAGATCGAGGACGTCGCGAAGCTGACGGCCGCCGTCGGCGGCAAGCACGTGGTCGTCATCCCCGAGATGTGGCGCGATCCCGCGACCGGCGCCGTGCTGGAGGATCGCAATCTGACTGCGGAGCAGTGGCAGAAGAAGACCGACGGCATGAACGAGCTCGGCAAGGCGATGTTCGAAAAGTACGGCGTGCGTGCGCAATACCATCCGCATGCCGACAGCCACGTCGACACCGAGGACAACGTGTACCGCTTCCTCGACGGCACCGACGGTGAGTTCGTCAACCTGTGTCTGGACACGGGCCACATCAGCTACTGCGGCGGCGACAACATCGCCATCATCGAACGGGCTCCGGACCGGATCGGCTATCTGCATCTCAAGCAGGTCAACCCCGATGTGCGGGCCAAGGTCGAGGCCGAGGATCTGCCGTTCGGCGAGGCGGTCAGACTGGGCGCAATGACCGAGCCGCCGCTCGGGATTCCGGAGATGCCGCCGCTGCTGGCGGCCATCGACAAGCTGGGCGTCGATGTGTTCGCGATCGTCGAGCAGGACATGTATCCCTGTGAGGTCGACGCACCGCTGTCCATCGCCAAGCGCACCCGCCAGTACCTCGGCTCGTGCGGTGTCCCTTCTGTGAAATTCGTCTAGGAACAACATGTCTGATCTACGCATAGCCGTACTCGGCGTCGGCATGATGGGTGCCGATCACGTGGCCCGGATCTCCTCGCGCATCTCCGGTGCGCAGGTGACTGTCGTCAACGACTACCTTGCCGAAAAGGCGGAGCAGATCGCCGCGAGCGTGCCCGGATGCCGAGCCATCGGCGATCCGCTGGACGCCATCGCCGACTCCGATGTCGACGCCGTCGTGCTGGCGACGCCGGGTCCAACGCACGAGAAGCAGCTGCTCGCCTGTCTGGAGCACGGTAAGCCCGTGATGTGCGAGAAGCCGCTGACCACCGATGTCGCAACGTCTTTAGAGGTCGTCAAGCGCGAGGCCGAGCTCGGCAAGAAGCTGATCCAGGTCGGCTTCATGCGCAGGTTCGACCATGAGTACGAACAGCTCAAGCTGCTCATCGACGGCGGCGAGTTCGGCCAGCCACTGGTGATGCACTGCGCGCATCGCAATCCGACGGTCCCACCGAACTTCGACAGCTCGATGATCGTCAAGGACTCGCTGGTGCATGAGGTCGACGTCACCCGCTTCCTGTTCGGGGAGGAGATCACCTCGGTTCAGGTCATCCGGCCCGCAGCGAATCCCGGTGCACCGCAAGGTCTTCAGGACCCACAGATCGCTATCTTCAAGACGGCGTCCGGCAAGCACATCGATGTCGAGGTATTCGTCACCACCGGCGTGGCCTATGAGGTGCGCACCGAGCTGGTCGGCGAGAAGGGCAGCGCGATGATCGGGCTCGACGTCGGCCTGGTGCGCAAAAGCGCACCAGGAACCTGGGGCGGACAGATCACGCCGAGCTTCAAGGAACGTTTCGGGCAGGCCTACGACACCGAGTTCCAGCGGTGGGTCGAGGCGGTGCAACGGGGTGCCGAGACCGGCGTCTACATCGACGGGCCGTGCGCCTGGGACGGATACGCGGCAGCCGCGGTGTGCGATGCAGGGGTGAAGTCGCTCGAGAGCGGTCAGCCGGTGAAGGTCGAGATGGTGGCCCGCGACTCGATCAAGGGGGCATGACCATGAAGATCGCACTGGATCCGACGCCGTTCCACCATGACCACGACCTGCTCGACTTCCCGCGGCTGGTCGCGGATTTGGGCTACGAGTACCTGCAGTTGACCCCGCACAGGGACTTCATCCCGTTCTTCAACCACCCGCGGGCCGATGATGACCTCGTCGCGCAATTCCGCAAGGCGTGCGCGGACGCGGGAGTTGGTATCGCGTCGGTGCTGCCGGTGCTGCGCTGGTCGGGACCCGACGAGGATGCCCGCGAGGCCGCGGTACGCAACTGGAAACGCGTCGTCCAGATCACCGTAGACCTCGGCGTGAACGTCATCAACACAGAGTTCTCCGGCAGGCCCGAGCGTGCCGAGGAGTCCGAGCGGGCGTTCTTCCGGTCCATGGAAGAACTGATGCCGATCTTCGAACGCGAGGGCATCGACGTCCGGATCGACCCGCACCCAGACGATTTCGTCGAGGACGGACGGGAGGCGTTACGGATCATCCGCGGCGTCAACTCCCCCAATGTCGGAATGGTCTACGTCGCCTGCCACAGCTATCACATGGGTGGCAACATGGGCGAGATCATCCGCGCCGCAGGCAACAAGCTGCGCCTCGTCCACGTGGCCGACACGATGGACCACAACCGCAGCCACGGCCTGCGCTACATCACGAATCCGCCGGGCAGCCCGGCGCGGGTGCACCAGCACCTCAAGATCGGTGACGGCGACGTCGACTGGGACGAGTTCTTCGGCGCCCTGGCCGACATCGACTTCTACCAGCGGCCCGACACCGTGATGGTGTCGTCGGTCTTCGCCGAAGACGAGAACGCCCAAGAAGTGTCGCGCTACCAACTGAACACCATGACGGATTACATCTCTAAGTACGGAAAGTGATTATGAGCAAGACCATTTCGCATTGGCTCGACAATGAGGCATTCCCGGGTAACAGCGGCGCGACGGCGCCGGTGACGAATCCGGCGACCGGTGAGGTGACCGGGCAGGTCGCGCTGGCCAGCGTGGAGGATGTCCGCGCGGTGATCGATGCCGCGGTGGCGGCGTTCCCGGCGTGGCGGGATACCTCGCTGGCCAAGCGCGGCGCGATCCTGTTCAACTTCCGGGAGCTGCTCAACGCCCGCAAGGGTGAGCTGGCCGAGATCATCACCGCCGAGCACGGCAAGGTCGTCTCCGACGCGCTCGGCGAAGTGTCGCGGGGCCAAGAAGTCGTCGAGTTCGCCTGCGGGGTCCCGCACTTACTGAAGGGCGGGTTCACCGAGAACGCCTCGACCAAGGTCGACGTCTACTCCATCCGCCAGCCGCTGGGCCCGGTGGCCATAATCTCCCCGTTCAACTTCCCGGCCATGGTGCCGATGTGGTTTTTCCCGATCGCCATCGCAGCCGGTAACACCGTGGTGCTCAAACCGTCCGAGAAGGACCCGTCGGCCTCGCTGTGGCTGGCCGAACTGTGGAAAGAAGCCGGGCTGCCGCCCGGGGTGTTCAATGTGCTCCAAGGCGACAAGACCGCCGTCGATGAGCTGCTGACCAACGAGGCCATCAAGTCGGTATCGTTCGTGGGGTCCACCCCGATCGCCCGCTACGTCTATGAGACCGGCACCGCCCATGACAAGCGGGTGCAGGCCCTGGGTGGGGCGAAGAACCACGCGGTGATCCTGCCCGACGCCGACCTGGACCTGGCCGCCGACGCGATGGTCAACGCCGGCTTCGGCTCGGCGGGGGAACGCTGCATGGCCATCAGTGCGTGTGTAGCGGTCGGACCGATCGCCGATGACCTGGTCGCCAAGATCGCCGAACGCGCCGCGCGCATCAAGACCGGCGACGGCGCCGGGGACGCCGACATGGGACCGCTGGTTACCGAGTCCCACCGCGACAAGGTGGCCTCCTACATCGACGCCGGCGAGGCCGACGGCGCCAAGATCGTCGTTGACGGCCGCCAGGTGCAGGCCGACGGCGGTAAGGACGGGTTCTGGCTGGGCCCCACCTTGATCGACAACGTCACCCCAGAAATGAGCGTCTACACCGACGAAATCTTCGGCCCCGTCCTGTCGGTATTGCGCGTCGACACTTACGATGATGCGCTGGAGTTGATCAATTCCAACCCGTACGGCAACGGCACCGCGATCTTCACCAACGACGGCGGCGCCGCGCGGCGCTTCCAGAACGAGGTCGAGGTCGGCATGGTCGGCATCAACGTGCCCATCCCGGTGCCGATGGCGTACTACAGCTTCGGCGGTTGGAAAGCCTCCCTGTTCGGCGACAGCCACGCCCATGGCACCGAAGGCGTGCACTTCTTCACCCGCGGCAAGGCCATCACCAGCCGCTGGCTCGACCCGAGCCACGGCGGCATCGAACTCGGCTTCCCACAAAACAAGTAATTCATCGCACCGAGACTGCGGGACGCCCAAACTCGTTGCGGCGGCGTGGATTGCGCCGGTGACACCTCGTCGATGCGGGTGCCATCGACCAGTCCGGTGCCGATCACCGAACGCGTCGCGGCGATCGGCGATGTCGGCTTCATCGGCATGGGCTTGATCGCCGACGACCTGCTCGAGATCCGAAATACCGTCGGCTTTAAAGGTTTGCGTGACTTGATCGCCCTATCACGGGCTCACTCACATCGAGATCGAACTCATCGAGCGGTGGTGGATCCCCCGCGGCAAGCCGCGAAACTCCTACCAGGTTCGCGATCTGTTGCTCGACGCCGCCGATGTGCTGGCGCCCGCCTTCATCAAGATCGGCTCCGACCTCGGGCCCCGCACCTCCGATACCGGCGCGCTCATCGGCCCGTTGCGCGAGCTCGCGACCCAGGCGGTCCAGCACGGCACCCGAATCGCGATCGAGACAATGCCGTTCTCCTTGATCGCGGCGGTACCGATGGGTGCCGAAATCATCTCGGCCTCTGCACATCCCGGACTCGGGCTGCTGATCGACGCCTGGCACGTCTTCCGCGCAAATACGTCCCTCGACGAACTGCGGGCCGCGCTCACCCCGGAGATGATCTTCGGCGTCGAGCTGAACGACGCCGCGCCCGACGCCGTCGGCTCGCTGTTCGAAGACACTGTGCACAATCGGCGGCTTTGCGGCGAGGGGTCATTCGACTTGAACGGGTTCATCACAGTGTTGCGCGACAACGGGTTCGACGGGCCGTGGGGCGTGGAGATCCTGTCGACGTCGTTCCGCGTGACGCCGGTGCGCGAGGCACTCAAGGTCGCCGCCGACACCGCTTTGGCGCTGCTCTAGTTCAGTCGGGCACCTTAACCCAGGCGCCGCTGGAATTCATCGATTCAACGAGGGCGTCGGCGACCAGGGCGACGCGCAGCCCGTCGGTCGCGGTGGCCAACGTCGACGGCCTGCCCTGCGCGATCGAGCGGATCTACTCCTGCAGTTCGATGCGATAGGCATCGTTGTAGCGCGGAATCCAGTCCGCGGGATAGTCTACGGCCCTTGGTCTTTCGGCATCGGTGACGACCTGCGTCGGCAGAGTCAGCGCAGACGTGCCCGTCTCCGTCACCACTTCGCACCGGGTGTCATAGCCGTAGCGGGCGCTCAGAAACAGCTCCACGGTGACCGGCACGTCGGACGCCGTGCGCATCAGATAAAACTGCGGATCTTGACGACCGCCCGAATTCACCGACGACCGTCCATGCTGCCAGCTGACCTCCACCATCGGCGAGTTGAGCAGCCACGGCGCGATATCGGGTTCATGGATGGCCGAATGCGTGATCGACGACTAGGGTGCAGCGGCTCCGAGCACTGCGACGCCGGCGGCTTCCGTCAGGCCGTGGGCCAGTTCGAGCACCTGCGCCGCCTCCTCCGCCGTCGTACCCTCCTGTGCCGCTCCGCGCGCATGCCGGACGAACGCCTCGGCCTGTAGCCTGAGCGCGTCCAGCTGCGGCCCTTCCCCTGTTTCGGGCGATACCACGTCGAAACGGGTGTGATCCCGAGAGCCGAACAGCGCGACGGAGACAATGTCGCCGCCCTTGTAGAACCGGCCGAGCGATATCACCGCCGAGGTGCCGCCGGATAGCATCACCAACGCCTGGGCGCTGTCCACGTCGTTCTGGGCCCCCGGGTCCTCGGTGGTCGGGAACGACTGCGCCCTGTACTCGGTGACGTCCTGGCCGAGTAGCCACAGGGCCTCGTCGATTTCGTGCACACCCATGTCGATGTAGATCCCGCCGCTGTCGTTGCGGAAGGACAGTGGCGGCGGTGCCTCGTCCCACTGGGAGCACACCAGGAAGTGCACGGTGCCGTACTTGCCGTCGGCCAGGTCCTTGCGCAGTGCCGACAGCTGCGGCACGAACCGACGCCAGTAGCCGATCTGCAGGGCCAGACCCTTCTGGCGTGCGAGTTCGCCTGTGGCCCTGGCGTCGTCGGGCACCAGCCCGAACGGCTTCTCGCACAACACCGGAAGGCCGGCTTCCAGCGCCCTGCGGGTGGTATCGATGTGCTGCGGTGTCGGAACGGCGATCAGGACGCCTTCGAGCTCCGACTCGGCGAACATCTCCTCTGTGGTCGGAAACACGGACAGGCCCTGCTCGCGTAGTGCGTCCGCCGCGCCCTCGAAAGGCTCGGTCACGGCGACGATCTCGACCTCCGTCGATCCCTCCAGGCCGCGGAGGTGAGTCCGGCCCATTCGGCCACCGCCGATCAGGCCGAATCGGAAGGGTGCGCTCACAGGCCACGCTCCCTGAGGAATTCGCGATTCGCCCGCTGATCGGCGGCCGCCTGCGCGAACCGCTCCGCAGTCGTCGGGAAGATGTCCTGCTCGACAACCATCCAGCCGGCATAATCGATTTCGCGCAGCGCGGCCAGGAACGCGTCCACATCCAGGGCGCCTTCGCCGAGCCTCGGGAAGACCTCACGCTCCCAGATCGCGTTGGTCGGCAGTCCCTCGTCTACGACCTGCTGGAAGCGTGGCAGGTCCGCGGTCTTGATGTGGACATGGTCGATACGGTTGGCCCATTTCTTCAGGTACTCAACGGGGTCGCCGCCGCCGAGCAGGAAATGGCCTGCGTCCATGCACAGACCGATCTCCGAGACCTCGAGCATTCTGCCGACCTCTTCTGGTGCTTCAACGAACGTTCCGGTCTCGTTGTGGAAAACCGGCTGGTAGCCACGCGAACGGCACCGGTCGACCACGACCGCCATCCCTTTCGCGAATTCGGCCCACTGCTCTTCGTTGTAGCCGCTGGCCGGGTTGCGCGCTCCCAACCCCGGGTTGTTCCGTCGGACGTCCGCGCCGTCGCCGACGCCGAGGTCGGCCAGAGTCGGACGTGGGTCGGGGCCGAGCCCGAGCGGTTTGATCGCGTCGAAGATGTCGAGCATCGCATCCAATTCGGGGAGCGTCTTCTCGAGCATCTCCGGATCCGCATAGGGCAGTTCGAGATACGCGCCTGCGAGACCCAACCCGCGCTTGGCGAGCTTCGAGCCGAGGTTCTCGGTGGTGCCCAGATAGCCGACGGGGCCGAGGTCGATGCCCGCATATCCGGCTTCGGCGACCTGGTCGAGGATGTCGTCTCCGTCAGGAACGTTGGGGTCGAATCCGATCGTCACCTCGAAGGCACCGTAGCTGACAGGTGCGTTCGCGACGATGATTCCGCTGTTGCTGCTCATGTTTTCGTCTTCCTTCTAATTGCTAATTGGCGGACGTCAGCGCAGGGATCGCGCTCGGATCGGTGATGGGCCGAGGGTCCTGGACGAACCGGATGATCGCCTCGCACAACGCGAGGTCGTGAATGGCGTCATCGGCACTTGTGGCGGGCGCCTCCCCCACGACCGCGCAGCGGTGGAAGGCTTCCAGCTCGAGCTTGAACCCGCTGTCATACGAAATGGTTTCGCTGATACTGCGCGACTTAGTGGTGCCTATCTCACCCTCGATGATCTCGACGGTAGCCGGCGCGCTGCGCAGGAACGGCGACGGGAAGGTCAACGTGACCCGCTGCTCGGGGCCGTAAAGCGCGAACTCCATTCCGTAGCGGGTGATGCCGGGCAGGTCCATCCAGTGGATCGACACCGACAGTTCGCCGAACTTGAGGATCACGGTCAGCTGACCGGGCTGCATGTCGACGTATTCCAGACTGGTCGGCTCGCCGAGGACGCCGCGGACTGTGTTGAGCTCGTGGACGAGAGTGTCCAGCAGCACGAGATGATATTCCTCGCGCAGGAAGGGATTCGCCTCGCCGATCGCACGGGTGATGCTGGCCTGCGTCTCCGCTTTGAAGTTTTCGATCGCCTCTTTCGGGATAGGCGCGACGGGGGCCAGCGCGTAGTGGCCGATGTACGGGAGGAACGGCGACTCGAAGGTGGTGACCCGCATCAACCGTGGATCCGCGACATCGACCGCAACATCGCGGAAGCGCTCGAACGCTGGGTCGTAGCGTTTGGGGTACGCGACCATCAACGTCACGCCAGCCGCGTCGGCGGCCGCCTTCATCTCCAGACCTTCGGCAACGGAGAAGCACATCGGCTTCTCGACGAGGATGTGCTTGCCCGTCTTGGCTGCCTCGATGGCGATCGGCGCGTGGCTGCCTGACGTCAGGATGAAGACGGCATCGATCTCATCGTCGTTGACCATTTCCCGCCAGTCACTGAACGTCTTTGCGACGTTGTAGCGCTGGGCGTTATTGGCGGCGTTCTCGCCCGAGATATCGCATATCGCAGCGATTTCGAAGCGATCCGATAATTCACGTAAGTAGTGCAGGTGCATGACTTGGGCGATGACGCCGGCACCGACGACACCTACCTTAAGGCGGCGAGGCATGAGGGTTTATCTCCTGTGTTCGGTGTTGCTGAAATGAATGAATGTTGCGGATCTAGTCGGATCCCAGCGCGGACTTGATCAGAACAGCGGCCTCCTTGACGCCGGTCTTCGAGTCGACGAACGGGTCCTCGTGCTCGATGGAGAACGCCTGCACCCCAGAGCCTTCGAAGCGGGTGATGAATTGGCGCCACCACGTCGCGTCCTTGCCGTGGCCGGGAACCGAGAAGTTCCACGGCATCTTCTCCGGTGTCGCGGGCCAACGATGGTCGAGCAGGCCGTTGAGGGCGAGAGCGTCCTCGTTGAACGTCACGTCCTTGGCGTGGACGTGGCCGATTCGCGGCATGATCCGCTCGACGACCCGGTCGGCGTCCATCTGCATCCAGAAAAAGTGGCTGGGATCGAGGTTGGCGTAAAGGTTTTCGCCGAGGGCGATGAATTTCTCGAAGGTCTCTACGTTGTAGACGGTCGTGCCCGGGTGCAGTTCGATGCAGATCTTGACATCGGGGTTCTCTTTGGAGGCGAAGTCCGACAGCTCGGACCAGTAGGGAACGACCGACTCGTCCCACTGGCGGTCATGGACCCCCTCCAGATACGGCAGCCAACCGCCCGCGCCGAACACCGCGGCACTGTCGCCCACGGCGCCTGCCGCGGCACCCGACATCGCCACGATCGTCTCGGTGCCGAGTTCACCGGCTAACCGCACCGCGCGACGCAGCGCCGCGTCGTGGTCGTCGGCGATCGCCTTATCGGGATGCAGCGGATTGCCCCACACGTTCAGCGCGTCCAGCCTGATGCCGTGCCGGTCGAGCTTGTCCAGCCAGGCCTGCCTGGCTGAGGCGTCGGCGAGCACAGCATCGGGATCCAAATGCGGGTGCGGAGCATAACCGCCCGCACCGACCTCTACGGCGGTGACCTCCGGCACCTCGGTGCCGAGCCAGCTCAGCGTCTCGTCGAGGGAATGGTCGAGGAACGCCTCGAGCACCACTGAGACATCACAGTTTTGCGACATCAGACGTCCCTCGCCCTTGGCACCAGCAGACTGTGCTCGATCGCTTCCTCTGCTTCTTCCACTTCTGCCACTTGTTTGCCCTTCTTGGCGACCGTCGCCAGCACCTTGACCAAGCGCAGAGCCCCGAATGTCACGCCGACCACGGCCAGTGTGCCGAGCAGCATCATCGTCGCCAAGGCGTTCACCTCGGGCGTGATGCCGAACTTGAGCTGGTTGTAGATGTAGATCGGCAGCGTCTGATCCGCCCCGATGATGAAGTTTGTAACGACAAATTCATCCAAGGACAGGGTGGCAGCGATCAGGGCGCCGGCGATGATGCCCGGATAGACCAGCGGTAGGACTACGTACAGAAGCCGCTGCACCGGGCTGGCGCCGAGGTCGGCCGCGGCCCTCTCGAAGTTGCGATCCAGCGCCTCAAGCCGGGACGACACCACCAAGATGACGAAAGGGGTGGCCAGCACAGTCTGCCCGATGATCGCCACCTTCAGCGAGGGCTGAATGTGCAGCACATTGGAGGCCAGTACCAGGATGGCCACACCGATCAGCAGACCGGGCATCATGATCGGCAGCGTGATGAACACCCGCACCCCACCGCGGTTCTTGATGTTGGCACGCACCAGCGGAAACGCGGCCGTCGTCCCGATCAGCGTCGATAGCACGGTCACCCAGAAGGCCACCAGCAACGTCCTGCTCAGTGCATCGAGAATGACGGTGTCATTGGGCAGCCGGGCATACCAGTCTGTCGTGAAGCCTGCCATCGGGAACCCGACCACGTTCGAGGAGTTGAACGACAGCAGGATCAATACCGCAATCGGCGCGAACAGGAAAACATAAATCCCGACGCCGTACACCGACAAGATTACTCGGAATAGCCGGGCCCGCGGATTCACGGCCCGCAGATCGTCAGCCATAAATATCCTTTGTGTCAAGGCTGCGCCGGAACAGGATCAGCACGATGAGAATCACCAGCGCAATCAACACACTGGCCGCCGATCCCAGTGGGAGCAGATAACCGGAGAAGAAGTTGGCAACCAGGTTGCCCATCATCACGCCATTCGTACCGCCGATTGCCGAAGGCGCGAGGTACTCACCCAGAATTGGGATGAAGACGAAGATCCCAGCTGTCACCATTGCCAGCCGCATCTGCGGAAGCAACGTGGTGGCGATGGCCCGCATCGGCGATGCACCCAGGTCAACGGCCGCGTGGAGGAGCCGCCAGTTGAACCTTTCCAGCGATGCATACAGAGTCAGCGCCGCGAACGGGAAGTACAGGTAGACCAAAACGATGAACACCCCGGGGTTGTCGTACAGAAATAGCCGAATCGGTTCGTGGGTGAGACCCACGAATTTGAGAAACGAGTTGATCGCGCCATTGTCGCCAAGGATCGCCACCCAGGCGTACACCCTCAACAGATAGCTGGTCCAGAACGGCAGGA
Source organism: Actinomycetota bacterium (assembly GCA_046735135.1). Classification (GTDB taxonomy): domain Bacteria; phylum Actinomycetota; class Actinomycetes; order Mycobacteriales; family Mycobacteriaceae; genus Mycobacterium. Next base: position 18,385 of record JBKPSU010000132.1, on the reverse strand, counting down.
TCACCAGAAGGAACAGCACCCGCTGCAATTTCTTGGGCACATAGCGCACCAGCCAATAGCACAACGGAAACGCCAATGCCAGCGTGGCGATCGTGGCCAGCAAAGCCATGATCACCGTCTTGACGAACGTCTTCAAATAGGTACTCGTCGTGATGATCGTCTGGTAATTCTTCGTCGTGAACGCCGGGACCAATTCATAGTTCTTGGTCTCCCAGAACGAATACACCACAATCAGGCACAAGGGAGCGATGAAGAAAACCCCGAAAAGGAGTGCGGCCGGGGCGAATCCGACGAACTGACGCCAGTCGCGGCGTTCCAGCTTCATGTCGGCACGTCGCCGGGCTGATTTGCCCGGAGGCGCGCCAACATCGCTGACGGTCGAGGCGGTGGTCATGTCAGGCTCCGAAGACCCTGTTGAACGCCTCGGTGTAGGCCTGCTGATCCTGGGCAGGGCCCTTCAGGGTCATGGTCAGTGCCTTTTCGGGGTTGTCCATGAACAGCCGCTTGGCGGCGTCGGCGGTCTTCGGGTCGGCCGTCAACGCCTTCGCCGCTTTCTCGTTGAATAGCGGACGCCAGTTCGTTGTGAAGTTCTCGACGATGAACTCGGAGCGCTGCATCGCATTCAGGAATGGCTTGACCAGCGCCGAGTTGTTGCCCTTCGCTGTGATCATCTCCGAGTCGATGAAGCCGATCGTTCCCTCCGGCGGGTACGCCGACTTGAGCTCAGGGCCACCGGCGTTCTTGACGCGGATGTCGGTGCCGAGGTTGGAGATGCCGATCGCGGCTTCGCCACTGGCCATCATCGAGATGATCTCGTTGTTCTGCGACGCAAGCTTGATGATGTTGGGCTTGAGCGATCCCAGGAAGTTGGACGCGGACGAGATCTGGTCGGGAGCCTGCGCGTATGGAGACTTGGAACCGGTGGCGATGCCGGCAATGGCCATCAGGTCGGTCGGAATGTTCTCGGCAACGATCAGGCTCTTGTACTGGGGATCGGTTAGTGATTCCCAGGATGTCGGCGGTGCCTTCACCTTGTCCGGGTTGTAGTAGATCTGAACGGTGGACCACGAGAACGGATATCCGATGGCGCCCTTTGGGTCGTTGAGGAAGTCGAACTTCTTGGCCATCGAGTACAACTCGGAGCTGGCTTCGATCGAACTCATGTCAAACGGTTGGATGAGACCGCTCTCCATGTACTTCTTGACCCACAACGCGTCGGCCGATACCTGGTCGAACTGCGGGCCGGTCTGCTTGAGCTGCAGGAACGCATCGGCGTTGTCGGAGAACAGCTTCGGGCGACCAGTGATCTTGGTACTGGAGGCGACCTTGGCGAGCTGGTCCTGGGAATAGTGATCCGACCAGGTCAGCCAGTTGAGGGTGCCACCACCGCCACCAGACGATCCACCGGTGTTACTGGAGGAGCACGCGGACAACACCAACGGGCTTGCCGCGCCTAGCACCAGCGATCCCAGGACGAACGAGCGGCGATTGAGTTTGATATCAGCGATTTTGGACATGTGAAGGTTTCCTGACTTTCAGTTCGCTTCTGCGAGTGGGTGGGCTGCGTTCTCTTTCCAGGAGAGCCTGACGGTTTGACCGGGTTCCAGCCCGATTCCCGAGAGGTCATGCATGTCGTGGTCATTGAGGGAGGACACGACCTGCGTATCCGAGTTCTCGAGTTGCATCACCATGCGGGTGATGGAGCCGAGGTACTCGCGCGAAAGTACTTCTGCGCCAATGAATCCATCCCCGCCGATGCGCAGCGCCTCAGGCCGGATCACCACTGAGGTGACGGCGTCGGGTGCCTGCGCTGAAATCGGAACCTTGGCACCGCTCTCCAGCACGAAGACGCCACCATCCTTCCTGCCGCGCAGAATATTCGATTCGCCGATGAAGTCGGCGGCGAACAGACTGGCCGGCTTTCGGTAGATCTCCTCAGGAGTCCCGATCTGCTCGATGCGGCCTTCGTTCAGGATCAGGATGCGGTCGGCGAGGGCCATCGCCTCTTCCTGATCATGGGTGACAAACACGAAGGTCGTACCGACGCGGCGCTGAATGAGTGCCAGCTCGGTCTGAAGGCGCTTGCGCAGTTTCAGGTCCAGCGCACCGAGCGGCTCGTCGAGCAGCAGCACGCTGGGTTTATTGACCAGTGCGCGAGCGATGGCAACGCGCTGGGCCTGGCCGCCGGAAAGCTGACTGACCGGACGCTCGGCGAACGTTCCCAAGCCGACCAGATCCAACGCTTCCCTAGCCCGCGTTCGCTGTTGGTCCTTAGACACCCGGGCCATCCGCAGGCCGAAGGATACGTTCTCGATGACGTTCAGATGCGGGAACAATGCGTAGGACTGGAACACCGTGTTGACCGGGCGCCGGTTGGGCGGACGTTTCGTCACATCGGTGCCGGCGATCCGCACGACGCCGCCGGACGGTTCGGTAAATCCGCCGATGATGTTCAGCGTCGTCGTCTTGCCGCAGCCGGACGGTCCGAGCAGACAGAAGAATTCGCCGTCCCGAATGTCAAGGTCGATGGGGTACAAGGCGACCGCGTCGCCATAACGCTTCTCGACGCCGCGCAATTCAATCGAATTGGCATTGTCCCTAGCACTTTCCGCCCGATGGGTCGGATCTTTTTCTACAGGTATGCTAGTCAACGCTGACCGCCCTCCGGGTGTGTGCACTGGTTTGGATTGCCTTAACGATGGAGACCATGCGGTACCCATCGGCAAGAGTTGGGTAGCAGACGTCGCCTCCACCGATGGCCGAGTAGACGTCGCGAAATAGATTGCGGAAAGCATCGCCGAAGCCTTCGGCGTGGCCAGCAGGCGAGAACGACAAGCGAGCCGCGGATGCGGCCATGGCGTCCGGGTTTCGAATGATGGTGACCACCGATCCGTCGGCCCGACGATGGACGATTTCGTTGGGCCGATCGACCCTCCAACCGAAGCCGCCGTCGGTGCCGTCGACGTCGATCGAGCAGCCGTTCGGCTCACCGGCGGTGACACCCGAGAACGTCGCAGAACCGACCGCGCCGCCGGTGAAGTCCAGGAAGATCCGCACGTAGTCCTCGGCTTCCACCTTGACCGGCTGACCGTCGCGATACCGGGTGGGACGCAGGGTGGAGAACCGGGCATCGACATCGGTGATGCGGCGGTCGGTGACGTGCTCGGCAAGGTCGAGCCAGTGCACACCGAGATCAGCTGTGGCGTAAGAGGTTCCGGCAATCTTGGGGTCGAATCCCCAACCCCAGTGGTCGTTATTGGAATCCCAGGATAGGAATCCGCCGCGAATGGCGTTGACCTGGCCCAGCTCGCCTGCGAGGATTCGTGCCCGCAATTCGGCGACCATCGGGTAAGAGCGCTTGGTCAGGCAGACGGCGGCGTGCACGCCAGCATGCTCCGCGGCGACGATCACGGCGCGGGCGTCGGCCTCGTCGGTCGCCAAAGGCTTTTCGATGATGACGTGAATTCCGCGCTTGACCGCTTCGATGGCATGTGCCGCGTGCAGTCCGTGCGGACTGCAGACATGCAGCACGTCGGGCTCAGTCTGGTCGAGCATGATCCCGAGGTCATCGAAGGCACCGACCGTCGAGCCGATCGGAATGTCACCGCCCCGACCATCGGACTGTCCGCGCGGACGGAATCCGTTCGCAACCGAACGGGCTTTCGTGACATCACGCCCGCATACGCCGACGACGATCGAGCCGAGATCCTGAAGGCGCCAACCGTGAATGCGAGATATCCCGCCGGTGCCCACGATCGCCGCCCGCAGCGGGGGAGCGTAGTAATTGGTACCGCGAGCCACTTGTGGTTCGAGGGAAGGACTGTTTGCTGTAGCTACTGCCACGTGCCTTCTCCATAACCTAAGACGGAAAAAAGTATACGTCGCCTGCGAGATCCGATATGGAATTTCACACCTGTCGGGCCCACCGACGTCGCGCGTCTACGGGTGACGTTCCGTGTGACTGAAGCATGGACATGTGTTGACCGATTGTCAATACATTACGACATCCATCGACCATGAGCGGCCGTTCCGCCAAGGCAACGCCGCCTGAACGACTCAAACGATTGAGACCCACGACGATCGACCCGACGTCTTGCAGTCTCCAACCGTTAATACGGGAGATCCCGCCCGCGCCGATGATCGCCGCCCACAGTCGAGGGGTGTAAGAACTGTTGCCGCTAACCATTCGCACGCTTGAACTCGTCGAGGAGCTCTTTGCTGGCGACTGCCAAGTGTTTTCTCCATCGAGTGTTGAGGCACCATTCGATGCGCCAGACGTTGAGCGTTGCGCTGCCCCGCGTGCCAGTGAGTGAAGTCTGGACATGTGTTGACCGATTGTCAATACATTCGGACACACTGGCGACGTATACGTCGAACGCAGACGCCGAAAACCCCGCAACGTCCGGCACGGATTTCGCGAAACGGCTTCTCAGCAAACCGCTTGAGGCCGCGAGTACTTCCGTGAACCTGATGCGCTCTTATTTCGTTTTTGAAGAATGCGGTTACTCGCTGCATTGGCGGCGCTCGTGTTGATTGTCGGAGGTTGCTCGCAACAGCCTCCGACCGATACCGCCTTGCCCGCTCTCCACCACGCGATGGCACTCGATGACCCCGATAACCCGCGGGCCATTCCGACCAACGTGCCGACCGTGGGCCAGCGGCCGCCGGCCGACAATCTGCCGCCTGCCGCCGAACCACAACAGGCGCCGCCGCAGACTGCGCCGATTCCCGGGCGCATCGCGGACGTCGGGAAGGCGCCCGAGGGCGTCGTCGTCGACGCGGCCACCCGCATCGCCGCCGTCGCCAAACGTGACCCCGACGAACTCGTCCTGATCAACGTCGACACCGGTCAGATCGTGAACCGGGTCCCACTGCCGGGGTTCGCGCGGCACTTGCAGCTTGCCAATGCCGGCGGACCGGTTCTCGTCCCCGTCGAGAGCGTCGGCGCGCTGGTTCGGGTCGAGCTGCCGAGCGGGCGGCCGTTGTCGCAACCTCTCACCGACACCGCGCACGACGCCGCGCAAGCCGACAACGGGATGGTGTTCGTCTCGAACGAACACCGCGGCACCGTGACGGTCCTGCGCGGCCTCGATGTCGTGAAGGTCTTCGCCGGCACCGTTCAGCCGGCCGGACTCGCTTCGACCGGGTCGTCGATGGGCCTGATCGACGTCCGCAAGAACGACCTGACCGTCTTCAACACCCACGACCTGACGATCGTCGGTTCGACACCCGCGGGCGACGGCCCGACACACCTGGTCGCCGACAAACACGGCCGTCTGATCGCCGCCGACACCAGGGGCAACGCGGTGCGGGTCTTCGAGCCGCTGCCAACACCGCATCAGGTCGGCGAAGTGGCCCAGCCGGGCGGTCCGTACGGGATCGCCTATGACCCGACACGTGACCTGCTGTGGGTGGCCTCGTCGGGCACCAACGAAGTCGTCGGATACGACATGAGCCAGCCGACGCCGCGCGAGGTGCAGCGAGTGCCCACCGTCCAGGACCCCTACACGCTGGGCGTCGACGCGAACACCGGCAGGTTGTTCATCGCGGGTGTCACGGGCGGCGTGGTGCAGGTCGTCGACCGCTCGTCGTAGATTGGGGTTATGCCCGCTCGATGGGAACCCGCATGGGACGCGTGACGGCGCGACGACGGGTCAGTCACGTCACTGTCGATGAAGCGATCACGCGACCGGAGACGCTGGTCGTCGAGGAGCCACTAGAGATCCGCGTCAACGGTAAGCCGGTCACCGTCACGATGCGCACGCCAGGCTCGGATGTTGAACTGGCGCAAGGCTTTCTGCTGACCGAGGGAGTCATCGGCCACCGCGACGACGTGGCTACCGTGCGCTACTGCAAAGGCACGGGAATCGAAACCCTGAACACCTACAACGTGCTGGACGTGACGCTGTCCCCCGGCGTCGCGATGCCGCAGGTCGACATCACCCGCAACTTCTATACGACGTCGTCGTGCGGAGTGTGCGGCAAGGCTTCCCTCGATGCGGTCCGCACGATCAGCCGTTACTCCCCCGGCGACGACGGATCCATGGTGAAGTCCGAGACGCTGTCGGCGATGCCGGAGCAGTTGCGCGCACAACAGAAGGTGTTCGCCAGCACTGGCGGCCTGCACGGCGCCGCGCTGTTCGCCGCCGACGGCACCATGCTGGCCGTCCGCGAGGACATCGGCAGGCACAACGCCGTCGACAAGGTCGTCGGCTGGGCCGTCGAACAGAACAGGATCCCGTTGACGAGGACGGTGCTGCTGGTCAGCGGCCGCGCGTCGTTCGAGCTCACCCAGAAAGCGGTGATGGCGGGCATCCCCGTGCTCGCGGCGGTGTCGGCGCCGTCGTCGCTGGCCGTCGACCTGGCCAGTCAGTCGGGCCTCACGCTGGTGGCGTTTCTGCGCGGCGAGTCGATGAACGTCTACACCCGCCCCGACCGCATCAAGCGCTAGCTCGCGCGTACGCCGGTCGCCCGCCACCGGTCTCCCGCGATTCCGGCGTGGTTAGTTGCACTGGGCGCTACAAACCACGCCCAAATCGCACAGGCTCCTACCTGCGATCTCCACGGGACCTCCATGCAAACTCCAAGTTCTATCGTGCCGACTGCGACACCCTTATTTCGCGAGCCGCCGATGAGCTCGCCGCCATTGAAAGGTTCGACATGAACAAGATCGCGATCACGACGCTCACTGCCGGTGCCCTGGCCGCGGTGGGCCTGGGGCTGGCCGGCACCGCCGCGGCGTTCCCCGGCAGCGGAAGCGCCGAGGACGTCATCAGCGGCCTCAAGTCCGACGGCTTCAAGGTGGAGCTCAACGGAAGCACCAATAGCCAGCCGTTGTCGCGGTGCACCGTGCAGGGCCTGCACCCGCTGCTGTCCACCATCTCCAACCTGTCGCTGGAGGACAAGCAGAACACCACTGTGTTCGTCGACATATCCTGCCCGGATCACTGACACCGACGCTTCGCGAAGGGGCACCCCACAGCGGGGTGCCCCTTTTGCTATCCGCAGCCAAACCCGTTGTCTACCTGCAATCTCCACCCGATCTCCACGAAACCTCCAAGCATGCGTGTCCGGTGATCGCCGACGATCGGACGAGTCGAATTCAATATCGGAAGGGAGCGCAAATCATGGCGGAGATCTTGGTCGCGGCGCTGTCGCCCATCGGCCACATCGGCCCGCTGCTCAATGTCGCACGCGGCCTTGCGGACCGAGGTGACCGCATCACGATGCTGAGCGGCGCGGGTCGCGCCAAGGAGATCCGCGCGGCCGGCGCTACGCCTGCGACGCTGCCGCAGCAGGGCGACCTCGACCTGGCCCTGCTGGGCGCCCACAACGACGACCGCACCGCGACGAGCGGCATCAAGCGGCTCAACTACGACATCGTCCGGCTGTTCGTCGCGCCGATGCCATATCAGGCGAAGGCGCTGACGGAACTCATGGCGCACAAGCGGTTCGACGCCGTCATCGCCGACTACGGGTTCTTCGGGATCATGCCGTTTCTGCTCGGTGACCGGGCCGCGCGACCGCCGGTGCTGCTCTACGGCACCACGCCGATGATGTTCAGCAGCCGCGACCTCGCGCCGAGCGGGTTGGGTCTGCCGCCGTCCACGACGGCGCTCGGCCGGCTGCGGAACCACACGCTGAACCTGTTGTCGCACAGGGTGTTGCTGCGCCAGTCGCAGAACGCGGCCAACCATCAGCTGGACCGGCTGAACTCCCGGCAGCTGCCGATGTTCCTGCTGGATTACGGTGCATTGGCCGACCGATTCATCGCGCCGACGGTGCCCGAGTTCGACTATCCGCGCGGCGATCTGCCCGCCAACGTCCGCTACGTGGGGGCGGTACACCCGACGCCGTCGCTAAGGTTCCGCCCATCGGTGTGGTGGCAGAAGCTGGACGGTAACCGCCCCGTCGTACATGTCACGCAGGGCACCGTCGACAACGCCGACCTCGGCCGACTGCTGGCGCCGACGATCGAGGCGTTGGCCGGGGAGAACGTCATGGTTGTCGCCACCACCGGTGGACGGCCCGTCACCGACATCGGTTTCGCAGTGCCGCCCAACACGTATGTCGCCGAGCACATACCGCACGACATGTTGCTGCCGAAGGTGGACGTGATGGTGACCAACGGCGGCTACGGCGCCGTGCAGCGTGCCCTCGCCACGGGCGTGCCACTGGTGGTGGCGGGCGACACCGAGGACAAACCCGAGGTTGCGGCCCGCGTGGCGTGGTCGGGTGCCGGAATCGACCTGCGCACAGGCACGCCGACGGCGAAGGCCATCCGCTATGCCGTCCGCGAGGTGCTCGGCGACGGCCGTTATCTGCGACGGGCCCGCCACCTGGAGGCGGCCTACGCCCAGCGCGACGGCGTCGCCGAGATCGCGGCGCTCGTCGACGAGGTGGTCAACGAGCGGGCGACGGCGGTGAAGTCATGACGTGCGCCGACCCGTTCGGCCGGCCGCCGGATTCGAGTAGCGGACTACGCGTGCCCGTGGGGCACTGTCCAGAAAGGGTGGACACATGGTTACCAACCTGCAGTTCGCTGCCGTTGCGGCCTACCTGTTGTGGTGTCTCGTCGCCTCGCTGACAGGCTTGCTGCAGCCAGATAGCGCAGACACGGAGACATCCGCCGAAAATAACGACGAATTCACTACTGCCCGGTAGCGCAGTGACGCACCATGGTCGCGGGGGCCGAAAGGGAGTCCGATGACTGAACTCAAGACACCGACGGCAGTGCTCCACGAGGGGCCGCGCAGCCTCTCCGAATCGGAGGTCGCCGACATCGAGCGGCGAGATCTCAAGGAGATACGCCAGGTCGACATCGACGACGTGATCGAGCACGTGCATCACGGCCTTCGAAAGCTGCCCGACTTCGTCACCCTCTATCGCAAGTACCTCAAGCAGCGATGGGACGTCTACGAACTGGACTTCACCCAGGACCGCATCGACTGGACCGAGAAGATGACCGAGGACGAGCGGGAGTCCTTCGTCGGCATCGCGTCGGGCTTCCACCATGGCGAGCGGCAGGTGGAGATCGAGCTGCCCGTCTTCATGATCGGTGCGACCGAGGAGGAGAAGCTCCACATCGCCGCCCAGATCGAGGACGAAGCGCGTCACACCGTCTTCTTCGACCGGTTCTATCGCGAGGTCGTCGGCATCGAGGGCAACGACATCATGGAGGTGCTCGACAAGTCGTTCCCGTGGGTGCAGGAGACGTTCGTCGGTCCGTTCGGCCTGCTGGCCTATCAAGCAGACGAATTGCGCCGCAACCCCTATGACCAACGCGCCAGGGTCCGCTACGGCACGACGTACTTCCTGTGGATCGAGGGAGTGCTCGCGTTGTCGGTCATGAAAGTCACGCTGTCCTATGCGCGTTGGCGCGGATTCCTGCCCGCGTATTACACCGGCTTCACCGCGACGTGCCGCGACGAGTCACGGCACGTGCAGGGCGGCATGCGCTATCTGCAGGACGCGGTGCGCAAGGACCCGACGATGCTCACGGAGATCCACGACACCCTGCGCACGATCCTGATGATCAGCGGGGTTTCCAGCCGCAAGCTGTATTACGAGCCGCTGGGCTGGACGGAGGACGAAGTGCGCGTGCTGCTGATTCAACAGCTGCGGCGGAAATGCAACGACGTCGGCATCTCGCTGTCGGAGGAGCTCGAGGAGCTGCTCGTGCAGATCGAGCCCGTGCTGGCGGGAGGCTGACCATGACGTCGATGTTCTTCAGCCAGCAGTGGGCCGACGGCGTACGCGACGTGTTGAATGCGGGTCCCACCGAGGAAGCCCTTGCCGGAAAGCTGCCTGAGTATTGGGACTTCTACAACCTGATCCGCTATACCTATCCCTCGTCGTGGGCACTGGGCGTGCGCGGCCTGCCCGACGAATTAGGCGGCGGCACAGGCTATCTGCTGGTGCAGTGGGCCGAGGGCCAGGTCATCGAGTGCCGCGTGGTCGGCGAGACCGAGCCCGTCGAGGCGACGTACGTGCTGGCGGCCGACTATCACGACTGGGAGGCATTGTTCGAGGGGTACGACGCGCTCCGGACGGTGATGTATCGGAAGCTGTTGCTCGAGGAGGGCGACCTGCTCGAGTTCTTCAAGTCGATCTACTTCTTCGTCGAGTGTCTGGCACTGATCGCCGCGGTGCCGACGAGTTTCCCGGCGAACTCCGCGGTGCCCGCCGCGGTTTGACCGTTTGTCCGCGACTGGGGGCACTTCCCGGCGTTGCGCGAGCGTGCGTGTCTGCTCCCAACACCCCGGGTTCAGATCGGAATTCACGCACGCTAGCGACGACTCGAGGGTGCGCCGAGTGCAGCATTAGCGCGGCGTGTCCTGTGCAAACACGCGCACTCGGCGGAAGTAGTTAGGCGCTCTTGTCGCGACGCTCGGGCCGAGAAGGCTTGCGCGGCACGATCGTCGGGAGCACGTTGTCCTCGACGGTCTCCTGCGTGACGACGACCTTGGCGACGTCGTCGCGGCTCGGGATGTCGTACATCACCGGCAGCAGGACCTCCTCCATGATCGCGCGCAGGCCGCGGGCACCGGTACCGCGATGGATGGCCTGATCGGCGATGGACTCGAGCGCCTCCTCGGTGAACTCCAGCTCGACGCCGTCCATCTCGAACAGACGGGTGTACTGCTTCACCAACGCGTTCTTGGGCTCGGACAAGATCTTGACGAGCGATTCCTTGTCCAGGTTCGTCACCGACGCAACGACCGGCAGCCGGCCGATGAACTCGGGAATCAGCCCGAACTTGATCAGGTCCTCGGGCATGACCTCGGCGAAGTGGTCCTGCGTGTCGATCTCGGCCTTGGAGTGCACCTCGGCGCCGAAGCCAAGGCCGCGCTTGCCTACGCGGTCGGACACGATCTTCTCCAGACCCGCGAACGCGCCCGCCACGATGAACAACACGTTCGTCGTGTCGATCTGGATGAACTCCTGGTGCGGATGCTTGCGGCCGCCCTGCGGGGGCACCGACGCCTGGGTGCCCTCGAGGATCTTCAGCAGCGCCTGCTGCACGCCTTCGCCGGACACGTCGCGGGTGATCGACGGGTTCTCGCTCTTACGGGCGATCTTGTCGACCTCGTCGATGTAGATGATGCCGGTCTCGGCGCGCTTCACGTCGTAGTCGGCCGCCTGGATCAGCTTGAGCAGAATGTTCTCGACGTCCTCACCGACGTAGCCGGCCTCGGTCAGCGCGGTGGCGTCGGCGATCGCGAACGGGACGTTGAGCATCTTGGCCAACGTCTGCGCGAGGTAGGTCTTGCCGCAGCCGGTCGGGCCGAGCATCAAGATGTTGGACTTGGCCAGCTCGACGGGTTCGGAGCGGGCGTCTCGGGTCTTCTCCTGCGCCTGGATGCGCTTGTAATGGTTGTAGACGGCCACGGCCAGCGTTCGCTTGGCGGTGTCCTGGCCAATGACATAGCCCTCGAGGAATTCACGGATCTCGATGGGCTTGGGCAATTCGTCGAGTTTGACGTCGTCGGCGTCGGCGAGTTCCTCTTCGATGATCTCGTTGCAGAGATCGATGCACTCGTCACAGATATATACGCCGGGCCCCGCAATGAGCTTTTTAACCTGCTTTTGACTCTTCCCGCAGAACGAGCACTTCAGCAGGTCACCGCCGTCTCCAATGCGCGCCATGGTGGTGGGGTCCTACTTCCTGTCGGAGTCGGTTCAACGTCAAGTCATCGGGTCGCCTCGGGGCGATTACCCGACGCTACCCGCTCATTCCGGCGCGGTGCGACCTATAAGGCCGAATCGCGTCGGTGGTATTTAGCTGTGTTTGCAGAACATATCGCCTCATGCGTCTCACGACCCCCATGAACGCGCCACTGTGTCTTTGGCGTGTCGCCGCCGTTACCGGACTGAGCTGCGTCCAAAGGCCGATCGTAGAGTTGCGGTGTGGCGTCGCAGCCCTCAACAATACCGTGCTGATCAGCGATGGCAGCTTGGCTACAGAGGTTTCGACGGATCCACCGCCGCGATTGGCCGTGCACAAGGTGCCCGCGCCACTGGGGCGCGGGCACCTCGTTTACGCAGCTAAACGGTCCCGCCGAGTGATGGAGACTGATTGAACAGCTGGTGTGTCTCCTGGCCGATCTTGAGGCCGAATGGCACTCCGCCGACGTTGTCTGCGGGATTGCGAGGAATACCGTCAAACCGCCAGTGCACACCGAGATAGATGCGGCTGACCGAGTTCTCCCACACGGGCTCCACGAAGTTCTTGAACGTGACCGGCGTCCGCGTCCGCACGGATCCGTCGGGATCGACAGAGATTCCGTCGAGCTCATCAGAGACGAAGGTGAACGTCTCTTGGGGTTCGGCGCCGACATTCCATCCTCCACGTTGAGAACATCCTGCACTGTCATCGGACCCGACGCGGTATTCAGTCCGAGCCGCAACGCTTGCATCACCGCTGCCCCGAAGGTCGCATGCCCCGACGGATACGCGGGGAACGGCGGAGTGAACGTCCCGCGCCCGGCGTTGGTCTGCGGTGCGCCCAGCGGAGCCCAGAACGGATCGCCGTCAGGAGCCGACCGGCTGCGAATGCCGACCACCGGCCGCCACAGTTTGTACACGTACTTCCAGTGCCACGCGTCGATGCCTGCGTCCGCCATCGCCACGTTGATCGAGGCGAACACCTCAGCCGCCCTCGCGACGTTAAGGGCGGGCGAATGCTGCTGGACGATGACCCTCGCCACCTGGTTGTAGAGCCGCGGTGGCACACCCAGGTTGTTGGCGCCGTCGTAGCCCCGGTAGATCCCGATCCGTTCCTGCGCGGCCGTGCGGTTGCGCCGCTGCACCGACCCGCGGTCGCGGACTTCCTCGAAATCAGCGAAGTAGTCAGCATCGTCGAGATAGTTGTTGTTCGTCGTCGTCTTGCCCGGAAACGCCGCAAGGGGTTGGTGATTGGCGCCGGTGAAGCGAGTTACATTTCCCCATACCGGACCGAGTTGCGGTTGTCCGGGTGCGTAGGGATCGGCGCGGTGTTCGCCGTAGTCCGGCATGGTTGCGGGCCGGTAATGCTGACCGTGGAGCCGTCAGTCGCCCGATGAGCGAGAATCGCCATCGCCACTTTGGCGCCGCCGTTGAATGCCGAGCTGCTGACGGCGCCCACCGCGTCATCGAAGTACGCGGCGTAGGCGGGATAGAGTTCCTTCAGTGCAGTGACCGCCGCGCCCGCGAGATGTCGTCGACCGAGCCGGTGAGGTTCGGCACGCCGTGCATGACGCCCTTCTTGTTCAGGTACGCGGCGGCGGCCTGATTGCGGAACGCGACGGCATCGTGAATCGCCAAGTGGACGATCGCCATGGCCCGCGATGTCCGGATGGGACCGGGTTGCTGACCGTTCACATATCCCTTCGTGAAGTCCCGCCGCGACGCCTCCAGCAGGACTGAATTCCAATAAAGCACCTTGTTCATAACACCCTCCCGAGTCAGCGCATAATGTGAGTGGACTTAGAGAAATTAACGAGCAGCAAACGCGCGAACACGCGTAGCGCGGTACTCGAATATCCGCCACATTGGGCCTGCAACCTGGGGTAACAGCCGCGGATTGTTGCTCGCTTTTGATGATCAGCCGTTTCGATTGATGTTTTGCAGACTGGCCGGATCGACGAAGAGCGCGGATGTCGATCAGGCGATTAAAGTGACAAAGTGGGGTTCGCAGTCCCAGACAATGCCGTACTGATCGGCGATGGTGGATTGGCCACCGCACTCGAAGCGCGAGGACACGATCTGTCCGACGATCTATGGTCGGCGCGGCTGTTGTTCGACGCTCCGGAGGAAATCACCGCGACCCATCGGGCGTTCCTACGCGCTGGCGCGGCCATCGCGACGACCGCCAGCTATCAGGCGTCCTTCGACGGTTTCGCAGCGCGCGGAATCGGCCGCGACGATGCGGAGGCGCTGATGCGGCGCAGCGTCGCACTCGCCGCCGCGGCCCGCGACGAGGTCGGCGGCGAGGGCCGGTGGGTGGCCGCGTCGATCGGGCCGTACGGTGCGGCGCTCGCCAACGGCGAGGAGTACGTCGGGCGATACGGGCTGACGGTCGCTCAGCTGGCGGACTGGCATCGCCCGCGTCTCGAGGTGTTGGCCGACGCGGGAGCCGACGTGCTGGCCATCGAAACCGTCCCCGATATCGATGAGGCCGAAGCGCTGGTGGGTCTCGTTCGCCAGCTCGCGGTGCCTGCGTGGTTGAGCTACACGATCAACGGACCGAGCACCCGTGCGGGGCAGCCGCTGGACGAGGCGTTCGCGGTCGCGGCGAATGTGCCGGAGATCGTCGCGGTCGGCGTCAACTGCTGCGCGCCCGCCGATGTGTTGCCCGCGATCCAAATAGCGAAGGAGGTGACCGACAAGCCGGTCATCGTCTACCCGAACAGTGGCGAGGAGTGGGACGGGCAGCGTCGCCGGTGGATCGGCAGCAGGCGATGGTCGCCGGAACTGGCGCCGCAGTGGGTCGCCGCGGGTGCGCGCATCGTCGGCGGGTGCTGCCGGGTGATGCCCGACGACATCGCCGCGCTGGCCGCGACGCTCAACTCGCCTTAGACGCCGAGCCTGCTGACAGATCGCCGAAACCGGCGATATCGCGATCTCCCAGCAGTCTCGAGGTGAAGGAGCTAGGCCGTCTGCGCGGAGAGCTTGCGGTACTCGAGCACGGTGTCGATCACGCCGTACTCCTTGGCCTCCTCGGCCGTCAGGATCTTGTCGCGATCGGTGTCCTTGCGGATCTGCGCCGCGTCCTTGCCGGTGTGGTGCGCCAGCGTCGTCTCCATCAGCGTGCGCATCCGCTCGATCTCCTTGGCCTGGATCTCCAGATCGGAGAACTGGCCCTGGATGACGCCGGACAGCGCCGGCTGGTGGATCAAGATGCGGGCGTTCGGCAACGCGAGGCGCTTACCGGGCGTGCCCGCGGCGAGGAGCACCGCGGCGGCCGACGCGGCCTGGCCAAGGCACACGGTCTGGATGTCGGCGCGCACGTACTGCATGGTGTCGTAGATCGCCATCAGCGACGTGAACGAGCCGCCGGGCGAGTTGATGTACATGGTGATGTCGCGGTCAGGATCCAGCGACTCCAACACCAGAAGCTGCGCCATGATGTCGTTGGCCGAAGCGTCGTCCACCTGCACGCCGAGGAAGATGATGCGCTCCTCGAACAGCTTGTTGTACGGGTTGGATTCCTTGACGCCGAAGCTCGAATGCTCGATGAACGACGGAAGGATGTACCGCGCCTGCGGTTGAAGACGGGGGTCCGTGTGGTCGGTCATTTGTCTAATCCTGCTCCTGGTCCTGAGCCGTTAACTGAGGCGCTGGTGATGATGTGGTCGACGAAGCCGTACTCGAGGGCTTCTTGCGCGGTGAACCAGCGGTCGCGGTCGGAGTCGGCCTCGATCCGCTCAAGGGTCTGTCCGGTGAATTCCGCGTTGAGACGGAACATCTCCTTCTTGATCACCGCGAATTGCTCGGCCTGAATGGCGATGTCCGCCGCACCACCGGTGATGCCGCCGAGCGGCTGGTGCATCAGGATGCGCGCGTGCGGCAGCGCGTAGCGCTTGCCCTTGGTGCCGGCGGCGAGAAGGAACTCACCCATCGAGGCGGCCATGCCCATGGCGTAGGTGGCGACGTCGCACGGCGCAAGCACCATGGTGTCGTATACCGCCATGCCTGCGCTGATCGAGCCGCCGGGCGAGTTGATGTAGAGGTGGATGTCTTTGGTGGGGTCTTCCGCCGACAGCAGAAGGATCTGCGCGCACAGCTTGTTCGCGATGTCGTCGTCGACCTGTGACCCCAGGAAGATGATGCGCTCGGCGAGCAAGCGCTCATAGACGGAGTCGACGAGGTTGAGCCCCTGCCCGTTCGAACGCATGTCAGTCACGAGTAGTTACCTGCTTTCTTCATTGCTCTACACCGAACACTAACCAACCTGCGTTGCGGCGCACTCCCTGACAGGCGCGCGTTCGCTCAGAGCATCACTTCGTGTCGGCGGATGCCTCGTCGGACTCGTCAGCTGTGTCGTCATTGTCGTCCGCAGCGGCGTCGTCGGCGGCGTCGTCGGTCTGCTCGGGCGCGGCGTCGGCTGCCTTACCCGCGGCTTCGACCTGCGCGGCGATTTGCGCGGCGACATCGTTGGCATCCGGGGCGGCCGGCGGACCGAAGAACTCGGTGGTGTCGATCACGTTGCCGTCGGTGTCGGTGACCGTGGCGCCGTGAACGACGGCCGCGACGGCCAGGCCGCGACGGACGTCGGCGAACATCACGGGCAGCTGGTTGTTCTCCTGGAGGTACTGCAATAGCTGCTGCGGCTCAAGCCCGTACTGCCGCGACATCAGCACCAAGCGCTCGGTCAGGTCGTTCTGGCCGACCTGGACGTTGAGCTGGTCGGCGATGGCGTCCATGACGAGCTGGGTCTTGACGGCGCGCTCGGAGTTCTCCTTGTTGTCCTTGTCGAACTCCTCGCGGCTGCTGCCCTGGGCCTCCAGCGCCTTGGCGAAGGCGTCCTCGTCGTGGTCGAGGCTGTGGACGGCGTTGTGCAGGGTGTCGTCGATCTGGGCCTGCACGATCTTCTCGGGCAGCGGGACCTCGGTCTGATCGAGGAGAGTCTCGAGCGCCTTGTCGCGGATCTCCTCGGCCTGCTGAACGCGCTTCACGCGCTCGACCTGATCCTTCAGGCTGGCCTTCAGCTCGTCGATGGTGTCGAATTCGCTTGCCAGTTGGGCGAATTCGTCGTCGGGCTCGGGCAGCTCGCGTTCCTTGACGGATTTCACGGTGACGGTCACCTGAGCCTCTTCGCCGGCGTGCTCGCCCGCGGCCAGCGTCGTGGTGAAGACCTTGGTCTCCCCCTCCTTCAAGCCGACGAGTGCTTCGTCGAGTCCGTCGATGAGCTGTCCGGAGCCGACCTCGTGGGACAGGCCCTCAGTCCTGGCGTCGGGCACGTCCTTGCCGTCAATGGAGGCCGACAGGTCGATGGAGACGAAGTCGCCGTCCTCGACGGCGCGCTCGACACCCTTGAGCGTGCCGAATCGGGCGCGGAGGTTCTGCAGCTCGGCGTCGACGTCCTCGTCGGACACCGCGATGGGGTCGACCTCGATCTTGAGCGCGTCGAGGTCGGGGATGGTGATGTCGGGACGAATGTCGACCTCGGCGGTGAAGACGAGCTCGTCGTTGTCCTCGAGCTTGGTGATCTCGATGTCGGGCTGGCCGAGCGGGCGCACCTCGGAGGTGGTGACGGCCTCGCTGTAGCGGCTTGGCAGGGCGTCGTTGACGACCTGCTGGAGAACCGCGCCGCGGCCGATGCG
The DNA here is from genome assembly GCA_046735135.1 of Actinomycetota bacterium. Taxonomy (GTDB): domain Bacteria; phylum Actinomycetota; class Actinomycetes; order Mycobacteriales; family Mycobacteriaceae; genus Mycobacterium. The sequence continues at coordinate 1,079 of JBKPSU010000132.1, read as the reverse complement.
CGCCTCGAGCAGCTTGCGCGGCGCCTTGCCGGGCCGGAAGCCGGGCAGCCGGACCTGCTGGGCGAGCTGCGTGAAGGCCCGGTCGAAGTCGGGCTCCAGCTCGGTGAAGGGCACCTCCACATTGATGCGAACCCGGGTGGGGCTCAACTGTTCGACGGTGCTCTTCACGGGTCGCGCTCCTCGGTAGATCGGTGACGGCTCGGTGGTACAGCTGGTCGGGGTGACAGGATTTGAACCTGCGGCCTTCCGCTCCCAAAGCGGATGCGCTACCAAGCTGCGCTACACCCCGCGGACCACCGCAGATACTACGGCTAAGGAACGCCGAACCTTTAATTGGATTTGATTACATCGCCGCCGGTACAGTGTGGCTGCTGTACTCGCGGGCGTAGCTCAATGGTAGAGCCCTAGTCTTCCAAACTAGCTACGCGGGTTCGATTCCCGTCGCCCGCTCCAACGAACCGCCTGTTGAGCGCGTCTTCGCAGCTAATCGCCGGTTTCCGGCGAAGGTTTGAAACCCTGGAGAAACCCCGGAACGCGCGATCTCGGGGTCATCTCACGAGCGATTCATGGGCTGCCGGAGTTGCTGTGGTGTCTGAATCGCCCAGACCGGCGTGGACACCGGCTGCGTAGCTCGCATTGCTGCCGTCGCAGAACGTTCAGCACGGCTAAGCGCCTAGTAAAGCGCGCCCGCGCGATCTACGCAGGCATGAGCAATCTGCCGCGGAGTATGGCCAACTGAGGGTCGCCTCAGTTATTCGTCAGGTCTCTTCCCCAAGCCGCGCCCGGTGGGTTGGTCAGTACGCACCAGGCTTCTGGGGAGCAGGCATTCTGCACCGACACCACTTGGCCCTGGTTCAGCTGGCCGATTATGTGTCCACCTTGGTCGGAGGGTTTGTCGTAGAGATCTGTATCGGCGTTCACGGTTGCAGTCTTGGCCTGAGGCGCCGGCGCAGGCGCGGGCGCAGGAGCGGGAGCTGGCGCAGGCGCGGGAGCGGGCGCAGGCGCGGGAGCAGGAGCCAGTGGCACACCGAATACCATCGTTACGACGTCGACTTCCCGGTCTTCGTGACGAACGAATC
>JBKPSU010000131.1:0-21063 GCA_046735135.1 Actinomycetota bacterium | reverse complement strand
GCAGGGCTATGGCGCGCTCAACCGTAACGAAATCCCTGCGACTGCTCCCGACTTCGACGACGCCGACTATCGACGGATCCCGACTATCCGAACTGGTGATCTGCTCGGATACATTCGTGCCACGCACGACCTCACGAACGTGATCGTTTACATGGAGTCAGTGCATCGACTGACCGATTTCGGAGCAGTCGTCAGCCACAAGGCGACCGGAACATCGCCAGACGGATTCGACGCTGAGTGGCGCATGATCGTCGTCTATACCGTCAATGGCGAAGCAGTGAACCGCTGCGAGATCTTCGACGAGGCAGACCTCGATGCCGCGCTTGCACGGTTCGACGAGCTCAGCCCTCCCGTCCCGCGGCTAGAGAACGCAGCAACTCGAGCCTACGAACGCTTCTGGTTGTACTTCGCTAGCCGCGACTGGGACGCAATGGCGGAAACTATGACTGAAGAATTTTCCGGCGTCGATCGCCGACACGTGGTGAACGTCGGAATCCGATGCGGCCGCGAAGTCAACATCGCTGACCACCGAGCCCTCGCCGACCTCGGGGTCAGCCACACAACGTCTACGGCAGTTGCGACGCGCGGTAAGCGCCTCGCCCTGCATCGCGTCGGGTCGTCGGTGTTCCAGACCGAGGTGCTCAACATCGTCGAAATCGACACGGATGGAAGACTCGTCGCGGTTGTAGGGTTCGATATCGATGACATCGATGCGGCGTCCGAGGAACTCGACGCCCGATACCTGGCTGGTGAAGCGGCCCCCTACGCCCGCGCGTGGTCGGTCATCGCGAATGGCTATGCGGCACTCAGCCGACACGAGATCGGCGCCACGCACGATGCAGTGAGCGCCGACCACCGTCGAGGCAGAGCATTCGCGCCCGGGGGCCTTCCCGCATATATCCGTGCCACATGGGATCTCGCGCCGCAAGCCGTAATCTACGTCGAGGCCGTGCATCGGCTCAACGACGTGGGAGCGGTCCTCACCCAAACGTCATATGGAACTTCGACGGAAGGCTTCGACGCCGAGTGGCGAGAGATCGCTGTGGTGACGGTCGACGGTGAATTAATCAACCGGTCCGAATTATTCGACGAAGCCGACATCAGTGCCGCGCTCGAGCGCCTCGATGAGCTCAGTCGTCCGTCGCGTCAGCTGGAAAACGCTGCGACTCAACAGATCGAGCGATTTCAGGCTTGCTTCGCCGCGCGTGACTGGTCGGCCATGGCAGAACTACTGGCTGACGACATCATAATTGATGATCGACGTCCGGTTGTGGGTGCCGGCCCCCGGGAAGGCCGGGAGTCCGATATAACGAATATGCGCGCCCTGGCCGGTGTCGGAGTCACCACTATGACGTCGACCGTGATGGCGATACGCGGAAAAAGGCTTGCGCTCAGCCGTGCCCGGATGTCAGGCAAAGACCAGCGGCCCGAAGCGTTCCACACCGAGGTGCTGGACGTTGTCGAGGTCGACGCAGACAACCGGATGGTCGCGCACATCGCCTTCGGCTCCGACGACCTCGCCGCTGCCACCGCCGAACTCGACGCCCGATACCTCGCAGGCGAAGCCGCAGCTCACGCGCAAACGTGGTCGGCTACCGTTGCCGCCTTGAGTCGGTTCAACCGTCGTGAACTTCCGGATGCAACACCCAATTGGGTCACGATTGACCGTCGACGCGTAGTAGGAAGCGAGTCGGGTGATCTGGCAGCGACGATTTCCGCCACTTGGGATTTGTCGCAGAACATTCACGCTTATGTCGACGCCGTGCATCGACTGACCGACTACGGAGCGGTCATCGCCGCTTCATCGCGTGGAACTTCGCACGAGGGTTTCGACTTCGAATTGCGTATGATCGACATCTTCACGTTCGAGGGCGATCGGATCGACCGCTGCGAGCTTTTCGACGAGACAGACCTCGATGCCGCACTCGCGCGATTCGACGAGTTGTGCCCGCGGACAAAGCGGCTCAACAGCGCCGCAGTCCAAGTCTACGAACGCTTCTGGGATAACTTCGCAGCCCGAGACTGGGATGCGATCACCAATAGTATCGCAGACGACATCCGCACGATCGATCACCGTCGAGTAGTGAACGCAGGCGTCCAGCAGGGCCGAGACGTTGAGATCGAAAATATGCGTGCGCTGGCGGAAGTCGGGGCGGAAGTGACAGCGACCGTCATCGCAACCCGTGGCGAACGCCTCGCGCTCGGCCGCATGCGCAGCTCGAACCGAGATCTTCAGCACGGGGAATTCGGCATCGAGTTACTCAACATCATCGAGATCAACATCGACAACCGAATCTCTGCGAGCGCATTGTTTGACCCCGATGATGTCGACGCCGCCTACGAGGAACTCGACGCGCGATACCTCGCTGGTGAAGCAGCAGCCTACGCCAAGACATGGTCAGCCATCGCGAAGACTAATGCGGTTTTCCGACAAGGCGAGTCCGCCCCGACCACTGAGGACCTCGTGTACGTGGACCATCGGCTACTACGCGCACCGCTCGACGCGAAGTCTCAGATCGCCAATGTGCGTGCGGCGTGGGATCTCACCCCAACGTTGAGTGTCCGGATCGCGGCTGTACATCGACTCAGCCGTTTGGGCGGGGTGCTGACCCACATCGCGCATGGGACATCGCAAGACGGGTTTGACGCAGAGTGGCACGACGTCATCCTTCTGACCTTTGACGGCGACCTGATCGACCGCTGCGAGCTTTTCGACGAGACAGACCTCGACGCCGCGCTCGCGCGATTCAGCGAGTTAGACACGCAGAAGCCGCATTTGGAGAACGTGGCCACTGGCATCTACGAAAGATTCAAAGCGTATTTCACGGCCCACGACTGGACATCCATGTCGGAAATAATGGCAGTTGATATGGCCACAGACGACCGTCGGCGGGTCGTAAACGCCGGGGCTCGTTATGGTCGAGATGTCCAAGTCGCCGACATACGAGCCCTCTCCGAAGTCGGGTCGAGCTTGACTTCGACCACCGTTGCCACCCGCGGCAATCGCCTCGCTCTCGTCCGTGCCCGCTTTTCGGGGCGCGAGCAAGGACCCCAGGCATTCCATGGCGAGTACCTATGCATCATCGAGGTGGATGCCGACGGCCTTCTGACGACTGGCGTAGTTTTCGACCTCGACGACATCGACGCGTCCTACGAGGAACTCGATGATCGATACCTCGCCGGCGAAGCGGCGGTTTACGCGAATACGTGGTCGACCATTACAGAGGCCTATGCCGCGACGAACCGCCGCGAGTCCCCCGCGACGACGCCAGACTGGATAGCCGTCGACCACCGCCGGCTGCAACGCATCGAGCGGAGCAATCTCGATACATACCTCAGTGCCACATGGGATCTCGCTCCCGACATCAGCTTCCAAGTCGAGGCCGTGCATAGGCTGAGAAACGTCGGATGCGCCGTCACGCGGACGGCGACTGGGACGTCGCAAGCGGGTTTCCGTGCCGAGTGGCGGCAGATCGATGTGTTCACCGTCGAAGGCGACAAAATCAGCCGCCTCGAAGTCTTCGACGAGGCAGACCTCGATGCGGCGCTAGCGCGCTTCGATGAACTCAATACGCAGAAGCCGAAGCTGGAGAACGCGGCAAGCCAACTGGACAAACGCTTCTGGAAATACTTCGCAGCCCGCAACTGGGACGCGATAGCGGCGATCGCGGACGACGACATTTGCATCGACGATCGCCGTCGCGTGGTGAACGCTGGTGTCGAGCGCGGTCGAGATGCCCACCTCGCAGATGTGCGAGCCATCGCCGAAGTCGTCGGAAACCAGGACACGACATCGACAGTCATCGCGACGCGCGGCGACCGCCTCGCGCTCACGCGTGTCCGCTCCTTGAACAGCGAGTTGGATGGTGGTGAAGTCACCGCCGAGGTGCTCTGCATGGTCGAGGTCAGTGAAGAGAACCGGACTACGGCGCGTATCGGCTTCGACATCGAGGACCTCGACAGCGCCTTCGCTGAGCTGGACGCCCGATACCTCGCGGGCGAGGCGGCAGACCATGCGCAAACGTGGTCGATTATCACGGGGGTCTACACCGGATTCAACCGTAGGAAGCCCCTTGCAACTACGCCGGACCTAGTCGCCGTCGATCATCGGCCGGTGGTAACAATCGACGTGGATGAAATATCCGCCAACGTCGAGGCCGTCCTCAATCAGTTGCCGAACCTTAAGACTCGCATCGAGGCCGTGCATCGGCTGACTCACCTCGGCGCGGTCGTAAGCCATTTGGCGTATGGCGTTTCGCAAGAGGGATTCGAGGCGGAGTGGCGGATGATCTTCATCTTCACCGTTGACGGCGATCTCGTCAGCCGCTACGAATTTTTCGACGAGACCGACCTCGACGCCGCGCTCGCGCGGTTCGATGAGCTCAGCCAGCCCGGCAGGGAATAGAAACGCCGAAGATGGCCGGGGTGTAACCCGGACACCTACCTCAATGCGTGAAGGTCATATTCCTGCTGGCCGCCGCGGGCGTCGCACTCACCGCAGGCTGCTCCAGCCACGCATCCGAAACCGCTACCACCTCCCCCTCGATCAGCTTTCAGTCGGACATGACTCCGGGCATGTCCGCCCAAGCGATGCCCGGCAAGAACATGCCTCAAGCGTCGGCATCGGCACCAGGCGACACGTCGCCTTCGCCTTCCTCGCCGAACGGCGGGACACCGGTGAGTATCAGCGACTTCAAGTTCAATCCCGCTACGCTCACCATCCCGGCGGGGACGACCGTCACCTGGACTAACCAGGACGAAGAACCGCACACGATCGCCGCCAAAGACGGCTCGTTTCACTCGCCTGGTTTGGATACGCACGGGTCGTACAGCTTCACCTTCACGACACCGGGCTCTTACGACTACATCTGTTCCATTCATCCGTTCATGACTGGGACCGTGGTGGTGACCAAATGAGCACTGAGAACGATCAGCCGGGCATGAGCCGACGTCAACTGATCCGGCACGGTGCCTGGTTCGGCGCAGCCGTGGTGCTGGCCGTTGCAGGTGGCGAGGTGATCTCGCATGTCGCGGGCGCGCGCGACAGTGACGTTGCGTCGACACCCACACTGCGCTTCGCCCAGATCAGCGATAGCCATATCGGATTCAACGGACCCGCGAACACGAACGTGACCGATACGTTCAGCCACGCCATCGATCAAATCAATAACCTCGGGTACACACCCGATTTCGTGATCCATACGGGTGACCTCACCCATCTTGCGACGCCTGCGCAGTTCGACCAGGTCAAACAAATGATGGGCGGGCTGCACACCCCCCACGTCTTCACCGTGCCCGGCGAACACGATTCGACGGACGACGCGGGCCAGAAGTACCGCCAGGCGTTCGGCGCGGGCACTGGCGGGGACGGGTGGTACAGCTTCGATGTCGCAGGCGTGCATGTCATCGGCCTGGTGAACACACTGAACCTGCAGAAGCTCGGGCATTTGGGGACCGACCAGCTCGACTTCATTCAAAAGGACGTCGCCTCGCTGTCCAGTGACACCCCCATTGTGGTGTTCAGTCACATCCCGTTGTTCGCCATGTATCCCGACTGGGGCTGGGGCACCGACGACGCCACACAGGCGTTGAGCTACCTCAAGCGCTTTTCATCGGTGACGTGCCTGAATGGCCATGTCCACCAATTGTTTTCCAAGACGGAAGGAAACGTGACGTTCTATAGCGGTACCACCACCGCCTATCCGCTGCCCGCTCCAGGACAGGGGCCAGCACCCAAACCCGTGACTCTGCCCGCCGGAAAACTGCACGATGCGCTGGGTATCCGCGAGGTGAGTTACACCAAAGGCCAGCAGGCCCTCGCACTGAAGGAGCAGAAGCTGTCATGAGTCATCCGCGTTGTCGGTGGATGAATCAGTGAGGACACTCCGTTTCTGCGCCAGTTAACCTGGTCGCATGGATTCAATCGAGGTGGATCCCGTCGGCCTGCTGAGCCTCGCCACCCACTGCGAATCACACGCCGCCGGGCTTGCCTCACTGCCGACACTGTCGATTTCTGGCGGCAGCTCCCATCTCCTCGGCCGCAGCTGTCGATGCTGCGCACATGGAGGTGGCGGCGCTGCTCTGTCCGCGCCGCCGGAGAACCACCGGGAATGGAGACCCATGAGCGTCATTCGCGTCAACGTTTTTCCCGAGTTCTACCATGGAGACGACACGGTGTTGTTGACACTAGACGGCGGCGGCGTACTCAGCGACTAGGGCAGCGAAGGCCGTTCCGCCAGTGGCCATTTCTACGTTGACAAGTATGTCGACGTGGTCTATCCATGGCTGTCACCGAATTAGGGTCCTGACGTCCTCCTGAAGGGCATCCCTTCGTGCCCTGAGCAGAATGTGGAAAAGCTCGAAATCATGCATTGCGCGGGTTGTGCGCACAAGCGCGAACCCCCTAGTCGCAGGCCCGTAGCTTCGGGCACATCGTCTTCACGATCGCGACCTCAAGGAGTACGACCATGTCCATTCAGCCCGACGTTCGGCGCCATCCGTTCACGCAGGAGATGCCGACAGACACCATCCCAAGTGCTCAAGCCATGATGGCGCCGTCGGAGACGACGATGGCCATCCCGACGGAGGCACCGGTCCGCAATCCGATACTGACTGTCTGGTCGGGAGCGTCGCAGCGCACGCTCACAGCGGGTCGCGACATCGTGGTCGGACGTGACCCGCAGGCCGACATACACGTTGCGAGCCCGCTGGTTTCGCGCGCGCACTTCGTGCTGCGCTTCGGCGGCGGCCATTGGATGGCGATCGACAACGGCAGCCTCAACGGCATATTCGTGAACGGCCGGCGCGTGTCATCGGTCGCCATCAGCGAAGGCCAGAGAATCAACATCGGTGAACCTGATGGCCCTGCAGTGACTTTCGGATTCGGCCGGCACACTGGCGCGCCGGAAGCGCCACCCACTGCCCCGGTGATCCTGCCCCAGGTTCGCCCATCAAACCGACCGGCGGCAGGCCCTCGACCCGGCGCACCGAAGTCGCCGTCGACATTCAAGTTCTCACCGATCCAACCGTCACTCCGCCGCGCCTCCGTGCCAGGAGCGATCACCGTGGGCCGCACCCCCGACAACGACGTTGTGGTCGCCGACGTCCTTGCCTCACGGCATCACGCGATGCTTGTGCCAACAAACGGCGGCATGGAAATCCGGGATGCCGGCACACTCAACGGCACGTTCGTCAACGGCGTTCGCGTCGACGCGGCGGCGCTGCACGAGGGCGACGTGGTGACGATCGGCAATATCGACCTCGTCTTCTCCGGCGGCAGGCTGATTGGCCGGTGTGAGACCGACACGGCGGCTCCCACTGGCGGCCTGCAGGTCCAGGGCGCCACCCTGACGATCGAGCAAGGCCGGACCCTGCTGGACAACATCGCGTTCACGGCACGACCCGGGACGTTGACTGCAGTGATCGGACCGTCCGGCGCGGGCAAGTCCACGCTGGCGAAACTGATTGCCGGGACGACCTGCCGACCAAGGGCCGAGTGTCGTTCGAAGGCCACGACATTCACGGCGCGTACGCCTCGTTGCGCAGTCGGATTGGGTTGGTACCGCAAGACGACGTCGTGCACAGCCGGCTCACCGTGGACCAGGCGCTCAGCTACGCCGCCGAGTTGCGGCTGCCTCCGGACACCACAACGGAAGACCGGCGCCAGATCGTCGCGCAGGTCCTCGAGGAGCTGGAACTGACGCCCCACGCGAACACCCGCGTCGACAAGCTCTCTGGCGGTCAACGTAAACGCGCGTCAGTGGCGATGGAGCTTCTGACCGGCCCGTCGCTGCTGATCCTTGACGAGCCGACGTCTGGACTGGACCCCGCGCTGGACCGACAGGTGATGGCGATGCTGCGCAAGCTCGCCGACGCAGGGCGTGTCGTCGTCGTCGTCACCCACTCCCTGACCTACCTGAACGTGTGCGACCAGGTCGTGCTGCTCGCCCCGGGCGGCAAGGTGGCCTTCAGCGGTGCGCCCGCTGAGGTCGGGCCCGCGATGGGCACGACGGATTGGGCCGACATCTTCAGCGAAGTCGCCGCGAATCCCGATGCGGCACACCAACGTTATCTAACGCGGGCGGGTTCGTTCCCCGCTCCCCCGGAGGCCGAGAAACCGGCAGATCTGGGCAAGCCCGTTCAGACCAGCTTGCGGCGGCAATTCTCGACGATCGCACGACGGCAGCTGCGGCTGATCCTGTCCGACCGCGGCTATTTCGTCTTCTTGGTGTTGCTTCCGTTCATTCTGGGCGCGCTATCGCTGGCGGTTCCGGGAAATGTGGGATTCGGCATTCCGAACCCGATGGGGGAGCGGTGTTCATGGGAATCGCCCTGACGATCCGCGACCTGATTGGTGAGCGACCGATCTTCCGCCGGGAGCAGGCTGTCGGTCTTTCGACTTGGGCCTATCTGCTGGCGAAGGTAGTCGTGTATTGCACTGCCGCCGTGATCGGTTCGGCGGTGATGGTCGGGATTGTGCTGGTCGGCAAGAATGAACCAACGCGGGGCGCGGTGCTTCTGCACAACGCCGCCTTCGAGTTGTTCATCACCGTGGCGGCCACCTGCGTCGCGTCAGTGATTCTGGGCCTTGCACTTTCGGCGCTCGCCCGTTCCAACGAGCAGATCATGCCGCTGCTGGTGGTGGCGATCATGGCACAGCTAGTGCTGTCCGGCGGCCTGCTGCCGATAGCCGCCCGGTTGGGGCTCGACCAGCTGTCGTGGGTCACACCGGCCCGTTGGGGTCACGCCGCCGCGGCATCCACCGTCGACCTGCGAGTGCTGGAGCCCGACCCGGGTCCCCAGGATACCCACTGGGCGCACATGCCAGGCGCGTGGCTGTTCGACATGGCGATGCTCGCGGTGTTGTGCCTCGTGTACGGCAGCTTCGTGCGGTGGAAGCTGCGCCTGAAGGCCAGCTGACCCTGCGGCCCAATGCTATTCACCTACGACGCCCTTACCTCGAATGTCAATTCGGGGTGAGGGCGCCTCGAGCGTCTACGTCACTCTCCGCCGTGCTTGATGTGAGGCACCGGCGTGCCCTCCTCGGCAAGCGTCTCCTCCTCGATCTTCATCGTCAGCGGTGAGCGCAAAAGGCGGGTCATGTAGAGGAGCAGGATGATTCCAATCGCGAGCCAGATAGTGCCGTACATCAGCGCGTCGAAGTGCAGGTTTGCCCAGAGCACGCCGGTGAGACACATGCCGATGAACGGCAGCACGATGTTTCTGAAGATCTCCTTGGGCGTCCGCCGCTGCTTCAATCGGATCGCGTAGAAGACGATGACGGTCAGGTTCACGACGGTGAATGCAATGAGGGCACCGAAGTTGATCATCGACGAGATGAACTCGAGCGTGAACTGGACGGCCAGCAGCGACACGATGCCGACGATGATGACCGCGTGCGTCGGGGTGAGGAACTTCGGATGGATGTACGACAGGAACCGTGGGATGCGGCCCCTGCCGTTGCGGCCCATGACGTAGATCATGCGGGACACGCTGGCATGCGACGAGAGGCTCGAGGCGATCACGGCGGCGAGGGCGGCCGAGGTGAACAGGATCTTGAAGAACGCGCCGCCCACCTTCAGCGCCATCTCCGGAAGAGTGTCGTCAGTGACCTCGAAGCCCTCGAGCGTCGGGAAGGTGGCTTGGCTGAACCATGCTGCGACGAAGAAGATCAGGCCGCCGATGAGCAGTGCGAGGACGATCGCTTTTGGCACGGTATCCGGCGACTTCGCCTCCTCGCTGTACATGGTGATCGCATCGAACCCTATGAACGAGAAGCACACCACGGTGGCGCCCGCCGCGATCTCCCCCACCTCGACGCCTTCGTGATACAGCGGGTCCAGCGTGAAGATCGTGCCTTCTCCCATGCCATGCTGCAGCGCGAGCCAGGCCAGGACGACGAACGCGGTGATGAGCACAACCTGGAACACCACGAGGATCCCATTGACCCGCGACGTTCCCTTCATGCTCAAGAAGTTGAATGCGGTGATCACGCCGACGTAGACGACGACGAACACCCACGACGGGGCCTCCGGGAAGAAGGATTCGAAGTAGATGCGGCCGATGACCGCATTGACCATTGGAAGCAGCAAGTAGTCGAGCAACGATGACCACCCGACGAGGAATCCGAAGTTCGGATGGATCGACTCCGACGCGTAGGTGTACGCAGATCCCGCCGAGGGGTAGACGCGCGTCATCCGGCCGTAGCTGATCGCCGTGAACACCATCGCGACCAGCGCCGCGAGGTAGGCAAGCGGTACCGCCGCGTCCGTGTCACCCGACACGATTCCGAAGGTGTCGAACACGGTCATCGGGGTCATGTATCCGAGACCCAGGCCGACGATCGCCCACATCCCGAGCTGTCGGGAGAGGTGCGGACTGGACGAAGACGACGGGGAAATCTCCTGCGCGCTTTGAGACACCGTACCCAACCCTTCCGCGGCGGATGCGCTTACAGCCTGGCCGCCGCCGTTGCCGCGCACGTCGGCGAGGGTGACAGCTTATTCCAAGGATGGGGTGTCTATGACTGCCTTTTGAAGCATGGATCGGCCGTAAGACGTACGACGGAGAAGGAGGCGGGGTTCGAACACGCGACGAACCGGTCATGAATCCTCGATGGGAACTCACGCAGACCAGGTGACCCGCCTTCAAGAAGCGGTCTAAATCACCTGTCGTTCAACCTATTTTGGTTCTAAGCATCCGGCCGCAGTACGCCTACGTCTCGAGCTCGGCAAGACTGTCCTCTAGGTAGCTGAGCATGTGCTGCAGGTGCGGCACGCGGCGCCGACAGCCCGTGAGGCCGAAGTTGAGCTGGCCGGCGTAGCTGAACACAGTGATGTTCAGCGCCTGCCCCTGCTGCGGAACGGACAGCGGGTACACGCCCTGCATTCGCGCGCCGTCCCAGTACAGCGGTTCACGCGGTCCGGGCACGTTCGAGATGATCAGGTTGACCGGCGTCGGCGCCAGGTCGGCCACGCCGGGGACCTGCGTGGCGAGCAGCGAGCCGGTGGCGATCAGTCCGGTACGCAGTTGGATTTGCAGCGGGCTCTGGGTGGCCAGCTCCGCCTTCGCGGCGTTCATCGAGGCGATGATCTCGCGCAGCCGCTCACGTGGGTCGCCGATATGGGTGGCCAGGCTGCAGGGCACGATTCCGACCGCGTTACCGGCGTCCTCGGACACGCCCAGGGAGCGCAGCGATACCGGCACGCCCGCGGTAAGTGCGTTGCCGGGCAGCGCATCTCGCTCGATCAGGTAGCGGCGTAGTGCGCCGGCACACATAGCCAACACCACGTCGTTGACGGTTGCATTGTGTGGCGCGCCCGCACTTCTGATCCGCTCTAGCGGCCACTGCTCGGCGGCGAACCGGCGGCTGCTGGTGATCGATGTGTTGAGCATGGTGCGCGGAACTCTGTATGGCACGCCTCCGCTGTGCCCACGCAACGCCTGGGCGGCCATCTTGCCGACCGAGGATGCCAGGCCAGCCAGGTCGCCAGCGAGTCGCACGGGGCGCCCGGCTGCGCCGGTGACGTGGGCGGCGATGCCGCGCGATTCGCCGTCAGCCTGCTCGTTCTTCGCCTGGCTCGGTTGTTGGTGCGCAGCCGACCACCACGGGATCGTCCCGCGGGCATCCGAATCAGCCGACAGCCAGTTGGTCAGCAGCCGGGTGGAGGCGACGCCGTCGTACAGCGCGTGATGGAGCTTGGTGTAGGTGGCGAAGCGACCGCCCTCTAGCCCCTCGATGAGATAGAACTCCCAAAGCGGGTGGTGCCGGTCCAGCATTTGGCCATGCAATCGCGACACGAGCTCCAGCAGCTCGCGCACCCGCCCTGGTCGCGGCAGCGCGGCCAGCCGGACGTGGTACTCCAGATCAAGCTCGTGCTCCTCGGTCCACCAGAGATTGCCAAGACTTCCGACCGGGTCGGCGGGCCGTCGCCGCAGCCGCGGGTGGATTTCGGTGTGGGTGAGCAACTCCCGATACAGCCGGCTCACGTAGCCTCGGCCCGCACCGGGCGGCAAATCGTAGATCGCAAGCCCCGCCACATGCGTGGGCTGCACCACCGACTCCCCCAGCAGGAATGCCGAATCTTGGGGCGCAATCAGGCTCATCATGCGTCCTTGTTCTGCTCTGCCCGGCTGATCGCACGGGAAAGGCCGGGGTTGGCGATCATGAACTCATCCATGAGCGTGCCGGCGAGGCCGCGTAGCGGAAGAAGCGGCCGGATCCAGCCCGGCGCGGCCACCGTCGCGGAACGTGATTCGACGCCGTCGACCAGCGTGCGACCGGCCGTGGCGACCGGGATCGGCCTGGTGACCCACGCCGGCGCGATCGACCGTGCCTCGAGAACGTGTTGTTGCGCGAAGACGTCGTCAACGAGGTCGGTTTCGACGAATCCCAGGTAAGCCACGCCGGCAGTGGCGCCGTGGTGAGCGAGTTCCACCCGCAAGGCCCGGGTGAGCTGGTCGACGCCGGCCTTGCTGGCCGCATACGACGCGTTGAGCGCACCGTTGACGAACGAATAGATCGACGCGACGACGAGGATGTGCCCACGCCGCTCGATCACCGCGGGCAGAGTGGCGCGCACGGTGCGCCACTGGCCGAGTAAGTCGATGTCGACGGTCCGTTCGAACTCGCTGGGCTCGATCGTCAGGATCGGCTCCGAGGGCGGGGCGACACCGGCGTTGGCGATCACGACGTCGATGCCGCCGAACTGGGCGACGGTCGCGTCGGCGGCGCGTTGCAGCGCGTCCAGATCGCGGACGTCAGCCTGGAACGCGGCCGCGCCCTCGCCGAGCTGAGCGGCCAACTCCTGCAACGGTTTCAGTTGGCGGCCGACCAGAGCGACTCGCGCGCCGCGAGCGTGGGCCTGACGGGCCACCTCCGCGCCGATGCCTCGAGCCGCGCCGGTCACGAACACGACGCGACCGGCCAGTTCCAGCCGCGGCGAGGACCCGAACACCCGTCCAGCGACGGGCAACTCTCTTGCCGCACCAATTCCCGCAGTAGTGAGCGCGCGGGCGGTGTCGACGACCGGATGCGCCATCAGTGTCTCCTTTGCTTGTAGGCGAGGGAAATGACAGCACCGACGATGTGTCGGGCCGCTTCCCGTCAAGCCGTCGCAAAATCGTCCGGCCTAAGACCAAGTTAAACTAGCACTGCTAGTTTAACAACGTGATTCGCACCACGCTGGACCGCAAGTCCATTGCTGCAATGCATTACACGTGATCGAATTTTGTAGATCTGAAAACTAGCGGTGCAAGGTAACGTGGAAAGAGAGCATCGCGTCGACGTTTAGGAGGTCAGGTGGGGCGGCCACCACATCCACTACTCAGCCGGGACCGGATCGTGTCTGCCGCGCTGGCGCTGGTCGATTCCGAAGGTTTGGACGCCGTGTCGACCCGGCGGCTGGCTGCGGAATTGGGGGTGGCTGGACCCTCGCTCTATAACCACGTAGGCACCAAGGAGGAGTTGCTAGACGACATGGTCGACGCCGTGCTGGAAGGGGTGGACACGTCGATGTTCGCCGAGTTGAGCCCAACCAATCCCGAGTGGCGGCCTGCGCTGGAGAAATGGGCGCACACCTACCGGGAAGCGATTGCCGCTCATCCAAACATCGTGCCGGCGCTGGCCGGCGGGCTGGGCCGACGCCCCAACGGATTACGGATAGCCGACGCGGTGTTCGGTGGGTTGGTGTCGGCAGGATGGCCGCGCCGCGAGGCGGTCAGCGCCGGTGCCGTCGTGCGCTACTTCGTGCTCGGCTCGACGCTCGGGTCGTTCGCCTCAGCATTTCCTACCGACGCGGCGGTCTACAGCGCGAAATACCCACACCTCGATGGTGCCCACCTGCTTGCCTCGCGGCAGCAGCGGGTCGATCGCAGAGCATTCGACACCGGCCTGCAGGCCGTGCTCGACGGGCTCGAGCTGCGCTACGACTCGCTCGCGCGCGAGTAGGACGCCGCGGCGTCGCTCAGCGGTTGGCGGGTGGCGATCGCCAACGGCGATCATTGGGCCCTTGGGAAGGTGGATGCCCTGGCACCAGGCCAAGTTCGGGAAAACTAGGTGCAGCCGTGGGTTCCGTGGTACCCCGAGAAATGGATAGCAGAGCCTTGGCAATGGGGTGACGACTCGTGCGGATAGGACGACCGGCCGCCGACCGACTCCGTTCTATACCTTGGCCGACGCTGGTCCGGCCCGTTTGAGTCGCGAGCTTCCGACGGCTGATGAGGGAAAGGACTGAGGAGTGCGAACCTATTTGTCTGAACTGGCTCCCTGGCTGATGATCGTCTTTGGATTCCTGTTCTTCGCCGCCTTCAGCGCCGGTTGCCGGTATGGCCTCAACGGGGTCTCGCCGGAACGACGATCTCAGGTCGAAGAACATGCCGGCAAGCTGCTCAGCGTGTTTGGGGCGACGTTCGCTTTCCTGATCGGCTTTGCTATCACAATCACGTGGTCGGCGGTGGGGGCTGGCCAGGACGCCGTCGACTCCCAGGCATCCTCAGCGCAGCAACTTTCTTGGGCCACGAGTGAGATCCAGGACAAAGCTGGCGCCGACGAGGTCAACAACAATCTGCGCAACTACCTGAACACAGTCGTGAACAACGACGAGTCAGCGCTCGCGGCTGGAAAATTCAATGCGCTGCCCTCTGCCGAGGCATTCGACACGCTCCAGACCAGTGTGCACAGAGTGGCATACGGGCGTAAGAACAGCGACCCGGAGGCGAGCGGAATGGTATCGGCGGCTGCATCTTTGACCGCCGCCCAAAGTAAGGTGACCGCGGTAGCGCAGCGATCTCTTCCGGTAATCCTGATTGTGCTCATCGTCTTTTCCGGCACGCTGCTGGCGGTCACGGTCGGGTTGTCTGCCCTCACCGTGAATCCGCCCTACCTGATGTATGCGTGGGCGTTACTCGCCGCAGTGTCGGTCGCCGTTGTGTTGATGTTGGATTTTCCCTTCAGTGGAGGAATCACGGTCAACCTGGGGCCGCTAAAAGTTGCTGCCGACTCCATTTAGCTACGTGCCGCCTTGAACGAGCAGACGAAGCGGGCCCAAATGATTTGTCTCCCTACGGGTTAGATCGAATCGCTTCGGGACAAACGTATCCATCGGTACCCCCAGCCGTTGAGGGTGAGATCTGTCAGCTTCTTGGTCGGTGCGGTGTACGAGCCGTCCACGAACAGGTCGTACGGTTTGCCGTTCATGCCCGGTTGTGGGCCGATATCGACCGTGACCGGCGTGTCGGCCACATTGTGGAGCAGCAAGATCGACCCAGCGGGTGCGTCGAATCGGTGAGCCAGCACCGAGCGGGGCAGCGGGGCGTCGATGACCGAGCAGGCACCGGTCCCGATCTCTGGCGCGGTCCGGAGGGTGTGTATAAGGTTCTCGAACCAGCGCAGCAGCGAATTCGGGTCTTGTTGCTGCGCACGAACGTTGACCTTTCTTGCCCCAAACCGGCCCCTTGTGGCAACTGGTCGGAAGAGGGCGTCTGGCGCTGCTGCGCTGAAGCCGGCATTGGATGTGTCGTCCCACTGCATAGGGGTTCGGATCGCCTCGCGTCCATCAAGGCTTAGGTCTTCGCCCATCCCAATCTCCTCGCCGTACCGCAGCGCCGGCGTGCCAGGGAGTGAGAACTGTAGGGCATACGCGAGCTCGATCCGGCGGCGATCGGCCCGCAGCATCGGTGCCAGTCGGCGACGAATGCCACGGCCGTACAACCGCATCTCTGGGCGGGGCGCGAAGGCGCGGAAGGCGTCGCCGCGTTGTTCGTCGGTGAGTCTGCTGAGGTCGAGTTCGTCGTGGTTTCGCAGGAAGCTGACCCACTGCCCGCATTCGGGCAAGCGCACAGCCGTGTTCAGAGCTTCGATGAGAGGCTCCGCGTCGCTGCGCGCCAGAGCCAGCCAGACGCGCGGGTTGAGCAAGAAGTCGAACATCATCTGGGCCCGATCGCTTGGGCCGTCGGGTCGGCTGCCGACATACGTGCTGATGTCGCTTGGAGGCACGTTGGCCTCGCAGAGCAGCACCGAGTCGCCGCGCAGCCATTGGGTCTCTTGCCGCCAGGTGTCCAGGATCGAAAAGTCCTTTGGGGCGGGATCGACACCCGGCGACACTTGCTCGAGGATGAACGGCGCGGCGTCAATCCGGAAGCCCGCCGCGCCCACCTGCAGCCAAAAGGTCATGACCTTGGCAATCTCGGCCCGCACGTCAGGATTGGCCCAGTTTAGATCGGGCTGGAAGCCATAGAATCGGTGGAAGTACCACGCGTTTGCCTGCTCGTCGAAGGTCCAGGTCTCCTCCTGCTCGCCCGGAAACACGGTGCCTTGACGCCGATCGGGAGGCTCCTCAGTGCTCCAGACGTACCAGTCGCGGTACGGCGAATCAGGGCGGCTGCGGGCCGACTTGAACCAGGGATGCTCGTCGGAGGTGTGATTGACGACCAGGTCCAGGACGATCCGGATGCCCCGCTCTTGCGCTGCGCGGACCAGCTCGGCAAAGTCACCAAGACTGCCCAGCGCGGGATGAACGCCGTAGTAATCGCTGATGTCGTAGCCGTTGTCCCGCCACGGACTGGGATGGATGGGATTGAGCCACAGGCATGAAATGCCCAACCGGGAAAGGTAATCGAGGCGACTGATCAGTCCCCGCAGGTCGCCGCGACCGTCACCGTCAGAGTCTTGGAACGAGGACACGTCGACGCTGTAGATGACGGCCTCCTGGTACCACCTGTTGATCACGAGCTCCTAGCCTTTCGCCCGAGGGCTGCAGTCAGGCCTGCACCGAGCGCTGCCGTCGCAGTCACCTCAGCTGCGGCCGCAGCCAGCCCAGCCTCGCCACGAGCCAGCAGCGCGATGGAGCCGCGTCGCTTGGCGAACTCGCGTACCACTGCCCGGCCGACGCCGCCTCTTGCGCCAGTCACGGCGACCACACTCCCATTCACCTTGCGATTGCTCATGCCTACGCAGTACCCGATGGCAGTCAGACGACACCAATCCCGCTCGGGCAACAGCACGCGGAACCAAGCATCTGATTGGGGCGGGCGGCGGCTAGGACGCCGCAGCGTCGGCTAGGCGCTTGGTTCCTGACAACGCCCTGGCAGCCTCATCTGATTCGCGGTGGTGCCGACGGTGACAGCCGTACCATCGGTGCGTGTCCGCGAGGACAATCCCGCCGGGTGATAACCCTGCGTCCTCTCCGGAGTTCCCCGGAGATCGATGTTCCATACGTATCGCTGCAGAAGCTAGTTGTAGTCGAATGACTGGTCCAAATCTGTACTGCGACTGAAGGTGACTTCATGACCGAAACTGTCATTCAGTACGTCTTGAGGCGACTCAACCAAATCGGCATTGACGACGTTTTCGGAGTCGCCGGGGATTACTCGTTTCCGGTCAATGACGCGATCGTCGAGCATCCGGCGATCGACTGGATCGCCACGTAGCCAGCACCTGTGGCGAGCTCGACGCGGCCCTGAAGGCAGCTGAGCAAGCCGACGGCGCTGCCTACATCGAGGTCATCACCGATGCTTACGAGGCCCCACCGATGTACAAGAAATTGCATGAGAACGTGGAGTCGTTCTACAACATCCCCTAGCCACCGGATACGAAAGGCCGCAACTGGCCCACCAATTCCTAGTCATACTCGCTTAAACCTCGTGTGGCGGACCGAGATACGGGAACTCGGAAAGTGTGTCGGTGTGCGGCGAGAGACCTGACGGTGGGCATTCGCCCTTGGTCAGAAACGCCAGCCGGTAATCGATGACATCGTCGGTGAACACCCGGCCGTTCGGGTATTTCGCCGGTTCAGCCGGGTCGAAGGTCAACATGTCAGGCAGCGTGCCCTCTTTCTCGATGGCGGCGACGGCCTCCTCCCGGGTGTATCCGCCGGTATGACCCATCAGGTGGACGAACTGGTCAAGCCAACGGTTCCAATCGTTGGGGGGCTCGCTGGCGTTGTACTCCAATTTCGTGTCGTCGGTGTTGAAGAAGCTACTCACCGAGGGATGCCCGGCCCGGTCTACATGATTGAGTGTGCCATCCTCGCGCAGGCTGCAACGGCCCCAGATCCGGATCGGCCCTGTTGCGCCGAGCGCGCTGGTCGGCAGTTCGACGGCTATCGAGAAGACATTGGCCTCGGTGTTCGAATCCTGGCCCGTCCAAGGCGATTTACCGCCCAGTTCGGCGAGATGGGGCGCGGTGAAGTTCCGCTTGCCGCTGGTGTCGAAAAGGTTTTTGATCCCGTCGAAGTCGAAGAAGAAGGCATCGCTGCGAGCGCCGGCGGCGAAGGTGATGTCTCCTGCGGTGGCGATGTTGGGCTGCGCACCGAACGATACTTCGACATCGGTGAAGATCTGCTCCCCAACCGGATCGGGTTCACGGGACTGTTCCTCACGGGCCAGGAACACGTCGACTGTCTGCCGACCATCCGCTGAGGGCGAGAATACGAAACTGAACGCGATGTCGTTGACGAGGTCACCGTCAGTGTCGATCGCCAACCGATAGATCGCATCCGGGTGCAGGGCATCGGCGTTCGGATTGGCGTTGAGGATCAGGACGGTCCGCGAACTGTCGGTCGGCGATTGAAACGCGTACAAATCACACAGGTCGAGACGCTGGTCGCCAAGCGGCGGTCCGAGGCTCAGGCCGGTGAAATGATTGGACATGTGGGGCACCTCTCCACGTGTTGAGTCTTCGCTCCTCGTCAACTTAACCCGTCAGCGCGTTGCGCGCTGATCACTCGGTGGCCATCAACGGAGGGCTTCCCGAGCCGCTCGGCGTTTGCCCGTATGCACCGCCGTCCCCGACTGCCGCGATCGGGGCGATGAAGTTGTCGGCCGAGTGATGGCAGCGCGCTCGAAGGCTTACGGGAGGGTGTCCAGTAAGGCGGACGATGTCATCGGTAACCCGGTGTGTGTTGTGTCTACGCAGGGCCACGCTTTGCGCGGACTGGTGGGCGGCAACTCGCATGGGTCTTCTAGCGGCCTCCTTCGCCTCTATGCCTACGTCCCTCACCGCCCCCGATTATGGAGTTACGCGCCCGTCGCGGAGTTCTGGCCGCGTGTCAGTCTGGTTGTAACTAGCTACCGGCGACGCGGTTGGCCTTGGCCGGGGTGCCTGTCAGAGTGAAGAACGGCATCGCTGGAGCGGTAGCGGCGCGACGAGGAGGTTGTACGCCATGAAGAATCACCACGGCGTCAACCGGTGGGAGTTGCGCACTTGCGCGCGCCGCGGGCACGCTACTTATGCCCCTGATGACGAGGAGCTGGCGAAGCGGCTCAGCGGCGTGACAGGGCTGGGCGAAGTGTGGCGTTGCCTGCGCTGTGGCGAATTCACGCTCGGACCGCCAGTCGGCCGCGGGCACGCCGACGATGCTCCACTTATCCTGCGCGGCAAGGCGTTACGGCAAGCCATCATTCTGCGTGCTTTGGCCGTGGAGCGGTGGGTACGCGCTGTGCTGCTGGCCCTTGCTGCATATGCGGTGTGGAAGTTCCGCGGCGCGCACGATGCCATCCAGGGCGCTTTCGATCGAGATCTGCCGCTTTTGCGCGCTTCGGGGTTCAAGGTCGACCAGATGACCACTGTGCATGAGTTGGAAAAGGCACTAGCGGTCAAACCATCGACGCTGGCCCTTATAGTGCTCGCCCTGGCCGCCTATGCGGCCCTTCAAGTCGTCGAAGGAATCGGCTTGTGGCTGCTCAAGCGTTGGGGTGAGTATTTCGCCGTCATCGCCACGTCGGTTTTTCTGCCGTTGGAAATTTATGACCTGACTACTGGCATCACCTTGACACGCGCGGCAACATTCACCATCAATATCGCGGCGGTCATTTACCTGTTGGTCTCGAAGCGGCTTTTCGGTCTGCGCGGTGGTCGCGAAGCCTACGACGCGGAACGGCGGGGCGAGCAGCTCTTGGACATCGAGCGCGCAGCGGCCAACATTTAGCAGATGTCGTTCGTCGCGACAGGTGCGTACGTCGGATCGATGCAGCGCCCCTTTGTCCGCCGGCAGCCGGCGGTCGCGACGTGCCGCGGCGCGTTGATCAATCGCGTCGCGCACCCGCACAGGCAACGACTCCTCCTCTAGCCATCGCGGCGATGTTATGAGCGTTCATCGACCGCTCATCGTTGGCGAGGTCGCTCGCAGCAGTCTGGCAGCAGGTGCTCGGCTTCGGCGAAGCGTTGGTAGAGGTACGCGATGTTGGTGTCGCGACCTCGGGTGATGGCTACACAGGACGGCCTAAGGGCTGTGGGTTGGGTGCTGACGCCGGCTAGCCTCAGCCGGAATGGACCCCCTTACCCGGAACCGCTACAACCGGCACCCGGGCCACTACCATATGCAGATGGCTCAGCCGGTACTCATGGAGCAATCGCGCTCGATTCCGGTCAACGGCGAGGATGCCTTTCGCGGCACCTTGATGATGAATGTTGCGGCGGTATTCCACCGCTGGTACGGGCCGTTCCCGGCAATCCGCCAAGTGGTCAGCAAAGACAACACTTGGGGCACCGTCGGTCAGACGCGGACTCTGAAAATGGCTGGTGGTGGCAGCGCGGTCGAGGAACTGACGAAAGTTGACCCGCCGCATTACTTCACGTACGAGGTAGGAAACATCAAAGGCCCCCTGTCCTTGGTCGCCAAGGGCATCGATGGTGAGTTCGAGTTCACGCCCGCCGATACGGGCACCGAGGCGACCTGGCGCTGGAAGGTCTATCCGCGGTCCGCTCTGACTCGACCGGCTGTCGCGGCGCTTCTACCGTTTTGGCACGGCTGGGCTCGCCAAGCACTAGAAGTCCTCTCAAATCAGCTCGCGCACTGACTGAATAGGTGGGCGCAGGAGGTCATTGGCCCGCGTTCGGCGCGTCGTGCTGCCTCTCTACCGCTATACGACCAGGGGCCGCGTCCACACTGAGGTGGCCGAACTTCTCGATCGGACGGTCCGCAAAGGCGGGAATTCACGGTGGATGATCAAGATCGGCGTCCAAAAAATCGCTCTGGAGTGGGGCGGGCGGGGCTAGAACCCGCGACCAACAGATTATGAGTCCCTGTTCGGCGGTCACGCTACCAGGCGAAATGGTTAGACGAA
>JBKPSU010000130.1:0-6463 GCA_046735135.1 Actinomycetota bacterium | reverse complement strand
CCGCTGCTCCGACAGAAGGGCGTCGCGTAGCGATACCCGTTCAGCAGCTGAGCTTCTCGCCGATATCGGGGGGCGGTGGGACCCTCTGTAGACAGCCGAAACCGACGATGCCCGCGTCGCTGAATCGGGCTGCCGTCTGGTGGGCGTAATTGACGCAGTACAAGCCGGCGGGGTCTGCCCGGCAGCGATAGTCGCCGAACGCCAAGGAGTTCCCGTAGGCCAGCTCCTGGCCCGTGCCACTGCTGAATCGGCCGGGGTCGCCATGTGCCGAGCCGATGTCGATGCTCGGTCCGGGAAAGTCGACCCAACCGCCCTTCCATTCGCCGTACACGTCGGGCGGCTGCGAAGGCGGGTCGGTGAGGTCGACGAGACATGCGAGCGCCCCGCCGAAGTTCTTCGAGTCGGTCATGCATTTCGACTTTCCCGACGGTGTGGTGAAGGCGACGTCGTCGCCCAGCTGCGTCGTTGCGCCGTCGCGAGTCGCCGCGTGATAACTGGCGGCCTCGGCGGGACGACCCGCCTCGACGAACGCGATGACGTCGCCGATCGCGGCACCCGGATCGGGTGCACGGGCGGGGATCGTGGTGGTCGGTGTCGTCGTGCGCAGCGTCGACATCGTCGTGCTCGTCGGCGCTGACAGCGAGGACTCAGTTTTCTCGGCGTCCCCGCCGACCCCCTGTGAACATCCCCCGACCAGCACAGACGCCGCGATCAGCACAGCAATCCGCATATCGGCCAGGCTAGCGGGCCGATGGCGGGTAACGGGCGAGGGGCGGGTGGTGAGTTGTTTCGATACGGTCGGTTGATGCACGAACATGTCGTCCGCGCAACCATCAACTCGGGCACCGTCGAGGGTTTCACTCGCGATGGCGTGCACCGCTGGCGGTCCATTCCGTTCGCCCAACCGCCCGTGGGTGCCCTGCGGTTCCGCGCGCCGCGGCCGGTGCAGCCGTGGCCGGGCGTGCGGTACTGCCACGGCTTCGCCAACTGTGCGCCGCAGCAGCGCATGTACACCGCGCTGGGCGTCGGCAAGTACCAGTCGATGGGGGAGGACTGCCTGACGCTCAACGTCACGACGCCGAAGCGGCGCCGTGAGAAGCCGATGCCGGTCATGGTGTTCATTCACGGCGGGGGTTACATCCTCGGTAGCTCGGCGACGCCGATCTACGACGGCGCGGCGCTGGCCCGCAAGGGCTGCGTGTATGTGTCGGTCAACTACCGCGTCGGGGCGCTCGGCTGCCTCGACCTGTCATCGCTGTCGAATCGGGACGTCACGATCGAGGACAACCTGTTCCTGCGGGACCTGGTGCTTGCGCTGCAGTGGGTGCGCGACAACATCGCGGCGTTCGGTGGCGACCCCGACAGCGTAACGATCTTCGGCGAGAGCGCCGGCGCACAGGCCGTCGCCACGTTGCTCGCGGTCCCTGCCGCGAAAGGCCTTTTCGCGCATGCTATCTCGGAGAGCCCAGCCAGCGGAATGGTCGGGGCGCGGGACGTCAGGGCCGAATACGCGGAGCAGTTCGCCGCAGTGCTCAAGGTGCACAAGGACGATGCCGCCCAAGCGGTGATGTCGGCCCGTCCCGCTGCGCTGGTGAACGCGCTCGACGACCTGATCAGGCAGAGTCAACGCGACATGCTCGGCGCGTTTGCGGTCGGTCCGACCAGCGGCACCGACTACTTGCCGCTCGGCCCTGTCGAGGCCATGCGTTCGGGCGCCGCACATCCGGTGCCGCTGATCATCGGCAACAACGCCAGCGAGGGCAGGCTGTTCACCCGATGGCTCAAGCTGCTGCCAACGAACGAAGCAATGATCGAGGGCCTGCTCGCCGGCCTCGAACCGCAACAGCGCCAACGCATTACCGCGGCATACCCGGGATATCCCGACACCGCCGCCTGCATCCGGCTCGGCGGTGATTTCGCGTTCGGAACGGCGGCATGGCAGATCGCCGAAGCCCACAGCCTGCACGCGCCGACATATCGGTACCGCTACGACTACGCACCTCGCACGTTGCACTGGTCGGGCCTGGGCGCCACGCACGCGACCGAGTTGTTCGCCGTATTCGACGTCTACCGCACGAGGTTCGGTTCGTTGCTCACCGCGGCCGCCGACGGGCGATCGGCGCGACGGGTCAGCGACGACATCCAGCACCGGTGGCGGGAGTTCGGCCGCACCGGCGTGCCCGGCGACGACTGGCCGGCCTATACCCACTCCGACCGTGCGGTGATGGTCTTCGATCGCCGGTCGCGGGTCGAATACGACCCGCACGCCGAGCGCAGGCAGGCCTGGGCAGGCTTTTCGCTGGCTGCCCGGTAGACCCGGCTGGCCAAACCTACTGCGCGGATTTGACCGATGTGATTGCGTGATCGGGTGAGCTATCCACTCGATCCGTTATCGGCTGACGAGTTCACGGCAGTGGCGGCGATCCTCGCGCGCGAGCACGGGGTGGGGTCCGGCTGGCGGATCGCTTCGATAGAACTCGTCGAACCCAAAAAGGCGGAATTGGCCGACTTCGACGAGCAGGGCGAAGCCCTGGCCCGGTGCGCCGAGGTGGTCTGCCTGCAACGCGCCAACAACGCCACCTACAAAGGTGTGGTGTCGTTGACCGACGATCGGGTCGAATCGTTCGACCACATACCCGGCGTGCAGGCCAACTTCACCGTCGACGAGTTCCTCGAGTGCGACGAGTTGGTGCGCAAGCATCCCGACTTCATCGCGGCGCTCGCCAAGCGCGGGATCACCGACATGGACATGGTGTTCGTGGACACCTGGACCTACGGCGACGCGGTCGCCCCGCCGGAGTACCGGGACCGTCGACTCGGCTGGACGGACACCTGGCGCAAGGAGGGTCCGGGGCAGAGCCCCTATGCGCACGCGATCAGCGGGCTGCACTGCGTCATCGACGTCAACTCGATGGAAGTGCTGAAGGTCGAGGACAACGGCGGTGTCGACGAGCCCACCGTCATGGGCGAATACGTGCCCAAGCACATCCCGGAACGGATCCGATCGGCATCACGTCGCGAGCCGCTCAAGCCGTTGCACCTCAGCCAGCCGGAGGGAGTGTCGTTCACCCTCGACGGAAATCTGCTGCAATGGCAGAACTGGTCGCTGCGGATCGGGTTCAACCATCGAGAAGGCATGACCCTGCACACGGTCCGTTACCGCGACGGCGACCGGACCCGCTCCATCGCGCACCGGATTTCGCTTGCCGAGATGATCGTGCCCTACCGCGATTCATCCGAGGACCACTACCGCCGCACCGCGTTCGACATCGGCGAGTGGGGCCTCGGATTCATGACGACGTCGCTGGAACTGGGTTGTGACTGCCTGGGGGAGATCCGTTATCTGGATGCGGTGCTGCACAACAGCAAGGGTGAGCCGTACACCATCACCAATGCCATCTGCATCCATGAGGAAGACAACGCGGTGCTGTGGAAGCATGTCGACCACGACGCGGGCGCCGAGGTGCGGCGGATGCGCAGGTTGACGATCTCGTTCCACGTCACCGTCGCCAACTACGAGTACCTCGTCTACTGGCGGCTCTATCAGGACGGCAACATCGAGTGCGAGATTCGGGCCACCGGCATCATGGTCACCACGCCGGTCGCGGAGGGGCAGCCGCATCCCAACGGAACGTTGGTCGACGAACGCACGTATGCGCCCTTCCACCAACACTTTCTGGTGGCCCGCCTGGATATGGACGTCGACGGCGGTGACAACACGGTATTCATGTCGGAGTCGTACGCCGAGCCGATGGGCCCGGACAACCCGTACGGGCTGTCCGTGGTGCTGCGCAATGTCGCGTTGCGAACCGAGACCGAAGGCAAGCAGGACGTGAATTTCGCGACGCAGCGGTCGTGGAAAGTGGTGAACACCAATGTCGTCAACGGTCTCGGCACGCATCCGTCGTACAAGTTGGTCCCGACCGGCGCCATCCCCATGATGATGGACGCCGAATCCCCGGTCTTCAAACGCGCCAACGCCATCGGCCACACCCTCTGGGTGACACCCAATCATCCCGATGAACGTTGGCCTGCAGGCGAATTCGTCAACCAGTCGTCGAGA
Organism: Actinomycetota bacterium; assembly: GCA_046735135.1. Classification (GTDB taxonomy): domain Bacteria; phylum Actinomycetota; class Actinomycetes; order Mycobacteriales; family Mycobacteriaceae; genus Mycobacterium. The sequence continues at coordinate 2,400 of JBKPSU010000130.1, read as the reverse complement.
GATGCCGGCCTCGCCGAATGGACCAAGGCCGACCGCAACATCGAGAACACCGACGTCGTCCTGTGGTACGTGTTCGGCATCCACCACATCACCCGACCGGAGGACTGGCCTGTGATGCCCGTCGACGTGGTGTCGTTCTGGCTCAAACCGTACGGATTCTTCGACCGCAACCCGGCGCTCGACGTCGTCGGCACACCCCCGGACACCTGCCACACGGAGAGCACGAGTGCCGGTCACTGACGTGGGACGGCCGGATGATCTGACCGCCGAATGGCTGACCGCTGCCGTGGGCGCGGGAACCGTGCAGCGTTTCGCAACCGAGCGGATCGGCACCGGCCAGATGAGCGAGTGCTACAGGGTCGCGTTGAGCTACGCCGACGGGAACACCGGATCTGTTGTGCTCAAGGTCGCGGCAACCGATCCGGCGAGCAGGCAGACAGGTCTGGCGCTGGGCCTCTACGAACGCGAAGTGCGGTTCTACACCGACATCGCACCGCGCATCGGCGGTCCGGTCGCGCCGTGCTACAGCTCGGGGTTCGACGCCCAAACGGGCGTGTTCCACCTCCTGCTCGGCGACGCGGATCCGGCGGTCGTCGGTGACGAGATCCGCGGCGCCTCAATCGAACAGGCAATGCTGGCGATGGCCGAGCTGGGTCGGCTGCACGCACCGCTGCTCGGCCAGGACGCGATGGCCGATGTGGAGTGGCTCAATCGGGAATCGCCGATGAACCAGGCACTCATCGCGCAGCTCTACGCCGGGTTCGCCGACCGGTATGCAGAGCGGATCAACCCCGCACATCGCGATGTGTGCGAAAAGCTGGTCGCCAGCTTCGACGCCTATCTCGCCCAGGAGTCGGAGGCCGATCGGGTCCACGGGCTGGTGCACGGCGACTATCGGTTGGACAACATGCTTTTCGGGCAAGAGGGTGCCGACCGCCCGCTGACCGTCGTCGACTGGCAGACCGTCAGCTGGGGCCCGGCGATGATCGACGTCGCATACTTCCTGGGCTGCGCGCTGGCCGATGACCTACGCCGCGACAACTACGACGCCCTGCTGCGCGAATATCACGCCGCGCTCGGGCCGGACGCGGTGTTGAGCATCGACGATGTTCGCGACGGCGTTCGCCGCCAAACCTTCTTCGGCGTGATGATGGCAATCGTGTCCTCGATGCTCGTCGAGCGTACCGAGCGCGGCGACGACATGTTCGTGGTCATGCTTTCGCGGCACGCGCAACACGTGCTCGACAGTGGCGCGTTGGCCGCCCTTCCCGAACCGGCCGCGCCCGAAGCACTGCAGCCGGCGGGCAAGGACGAGGGCGCGCACACGCCAGGTGCTGAGCCGCTGTGGAGCGAGAGCTGGTACGCCGATTTCGCCGACGAACAGCAGGGCGTTGGCGGCTGGTTCCGGGTCGGGTTGATCCCCAACCAGAACACCGCATGGGTCAACGCGCTGCTGTGCGGGCCCGGCCTGCCCACCATCGCCGTCAACGACTTTCACGCGCGCATCCCCGACGACTACAGCGTCGTCCGCACCGATGCCATCGAGCTGAACCACGCGGCTACGGAACCGTTGCGGACCTATCGGGTGACCCTGCGCGGTCGTGGGCAGGCCTACGACGACCCGTCCGCGCTGTTGCGGAACGAATCGGGACGACCCGTCGACCTGTCGATGGACTTGACGTGGACGACGGTGGGCACTCCGTACCAGTACCGGCTCACTCCCCGGTACGAGATTCCCTGCACGGTGTCGGGCACCGTTGTCGCCGACAGCCGGACGATCGATCTTGACAACGTGCCGGGTCAGCGGGACCACTCTTGGGGCGTGCGCGACTGGTGGAGCATGGATTGGGTCTGGAGCGCCCTGCACCTGCATGACGGTAGTCATCTGCACGGCGTCGACCTGCGCATCCCCGGAGCCCCGCCGATGGGCGTCGGCTACATTCAGCCGCCTGACGGCTCACTGGTCGAGCTGCAGACAGTGACTGCGCGGGAGTCCTTCGGCGACAACGACTTACCGCGGACCACCACGCTGGCCATGAAGCCCGGCGATGTCACCGCGACCGTGGAGATCAAAGGGCACGCCCCGGTGCTGCTCACCGCCGCCGACGGCAGGGTGAGCCAATTCCCTCGCGCGTGGGCCACCGTCACCACCGGGGACGGCCGCACCGGCGTCGGCTGGCTGGAGTGGAACCGCAACGTGCGATGACGCCGAGCGTGCATGTCTGCACCGCGACACGCCGCAATTTCTGACATTTTGCGCACGCTCGCGGTGTGACGCATTTTCTCGTGGGCATCGGGTAGCCCACGGAGCATGAGCAAGGATTTCAAAAAGGGCGACAAGGTGACGTGGCAGAGCCACGGCAGCACGGCCGAGGGCACGGTCGAGAAGAAGATCACCTC
>JBKPSU010000129.1:0-14219 GCA_046735135.1 Actinomycetota bacterium | reverse complement strand
GCGGCGCCAGAAGTCGGTGAACGGCCGGATGGGACTGACGGCCTCGACGTGTGCGACGTACGCCGCGGCGTCGGGCACCTCGAGCTCGAGCCGGTCGAGGCCGGCGATCACCGCCGCGACGGCCCGTTCGTCGGACCGGCCCGCGTGGTCGATCAGCCCGAGGGTGCGGATGCGGCCGGGTTCCATCTGCGCCGCGACGATTCCCATCAGCGCGCCGAGTGACCAACCGACCCAATCGAATTGGTCGTGCCCGAGAGTGGTGGCCACCTCGAAGACGTCGCGGGCATGCGAGCGCAGCCCGTAGGTTCCCGGCGGCGTGACCTCACTGCCGCCGCGGCCGCGCAGGTCGAGTGCGACCACCTGACGGTCGCCGTCGGCGATCAGAAGTGGAGCGAGGTAGTCGAAGCCGTGCATGTTCGCCGACAAGCCGTGCACCGCGAGCAGCAGCGGTGCGTCGGGCTCGCCGAAGCGTTGCGCGTGCAGCCGACCGGACGTGAGCTCGAGATCGAATTCCTCCGCCATGAACGTCAGGCTAGCGGCGCGAGATTCACGCTCTCGTCAGGTTCCTGTTCTGCCGACGCAGCGGCAGCAGCGCGCCTGCGGCCACCAGCCACACCAACCCGCCGAGCCTTCCGATCGGCAGCAGGAAGCCCAGCGTGGGCCAGATCAGCACGAGTGTGGTCAGTTCCGACAGCATCGCGATCACCAAACCGGCCACCGCAAGTGGCCTCGGCAGCAGGCCCAGGATCAGACTGGGCACCGCGATGCCTGCCACCAGCAGACCGAGAGCGATGACGTGTGCGGGACCTCCGGTCAGAAAGACCAGGTAGTACAGCGCCCGCACCAATGCGTTGTCACCGCTGACCTCCGGACGCGACAGCGTCCACGCGACCAGGCCCGACAAGCCGAGCGCGCCGGAGGCCAATATGCCGCCCGCCAAGGCGATCGTCGCGCCGGGCGCGGTGACGCCCAGTTGGCGCAACCGCGCGCTGGCGGTAGCGGCATAGATGGCCAGCGGGACCGAGGACGCGAATACCGCGACGGCGATCACCTGCGCAGCGACCGGCTCGGCCCGCACATACGCCTGGATCGCGGAGTCGGCGCCGTACGGCAGCGGCATCATGCCGCCGATGGCGACCCCGATGGCCAGCCCGCCGAGCAGCAGGACCAGCGAAATCACCGCGAGCAGCACGAGGGGCGGCCCACCCTGCGGGCGTCGGCCGAATTCCTGCGTTCGATCGTTTGGTGAATCATTCATGATTTGAACGATATGCCCACTTCTCCACTCACGCAAGAGTGTCAATAGTTCTGCAGTGAAACAGTTCAGGGCTGGTATGGTCATCGCCATGACTGCCGCCCGTGACGGCGACGCCGGCGACGGCGCGGCCTTTCTGCTGGCTCAACTCGGCCATCACGCCGCCACCCAATTCGCCGAGCAGATGGCGACCATCGATCTGACGCCGCCGCACGCGGGCATCCTGCGGGCGATCGCGTCGAGCCCCGGTGGAAGCCAACAGGCGCTCAGCGACCAACTCGGCCTGCTGCCCAGCCGGGTGGTCGCCTACGTCGACGAGCTCGAAGACGCTGGATACGTGGAACGTCGGCGCAACCCCGACGACCGGCGGCTGCACGCGCTGCATCTGACCCCATCGGGCAAGAAGCTGATGACCAAGATCGCCGATCTGGCCCGCCAACACGAACGCCGGATCACCGCGGGCCTCGACGCCGACCAGCGTGCCACGCTGCGCGATCTGCTCGCGAGGTTGGCAGCCGAACGCGGCCTTGCCGCACACGTCCACCCCGGATTCCGGACGCTGGGCCGTGGCGGCGGTCCGCGCGCTAAGCCAGCCGGGTGATCTCGACGACGACGTCGAGGTCGGTCGACCCCTCCCCCGAATAAATGCCCTTCAACGGCGAAACGTCCGAATAGTCCCGGCCCACACCGACACTGATGTACTGCTCGTTGATCTCTGAGTCGTTCGTCGGGTCATAGTTCCACCAGCCGCCCGTCCAGGCCTGGATCCAGGCGTGGCTCTGGCCGTCGATGGTGTCGCCCACGTCGGCTTTGGTTTGGGGATGCAGGTATCCCGAAACGTACCGCGACGGAATCCCCATGCCGCGCAGCAGGATCAGCGTCAGGTGAGCGAAGTCCTGGCAGACCCCCCTGCCCTCTCGTAGGGCGTCAAGCCCCGAGGAATGCACACCGGTGGTGCCGGGCACGTAGTCGAGCTCACTGTGCACCCAGTTGGCGGCGGCCACAATGGCTTCGAAGGGCTCGTGCTCCTTCGCGATCTTCTGCCCGACCCTCGCGATGCGCTTGCTGGCCGGCGTGTAGTGCGTCGCGCCGAGGACTTCGTCGAATCTGTCGACCACCGCCTCCGAATCCAGGTCGTCCCAGCTGACCTTCGTCTCCGGCGCCTGCCCCTTTTCGGTTTCGACGACCGAGGACGACGTGACCTCCAATTCGGTGTGCGGGGCATGCAAATCGAATGCGGTCACCGCGGTGCCCCAGTAGTCGACGTAACGATACGAGCGGGTCGCGGGAACGGTCTCGACGCGGTTGAGGATGACGTTCTGCCGAGAGTCCGACCGCGGCGTCAGCCGCGCCTCGTTGAACGACGCAGTCACCGGCGACTTGTAGGCATAGCCGGTCGAGTGCACCACCCGGAGGCGCCACATCAGATCTCGCCTTCCTCGATCACCAGCGAGCCCTCGCGGCCTGCGTCCGTCCACGCCACCCATGGCGCGGAGTGGAAGTACTCCAGCGCCAACGCTGCTCCGACGTCACGACATGTCTTCTGCAGTCCCGCCAGGCGCTGTTCCAGCGATTCCAGCAGCACGCCTGGGCGCAGGAACTCCAGCTCGCTGCGCGCCCGGCCCAGCAGTCGCTGGGCTTCGGCGGTGGCGCCGACGCGGTTGAGCGCGCCGAGGTGCAGTTCGTCGAGGCTGTGCTCGGCGAGCCGCAGGGAGTAGAACACCGACCGCGGGAACAGCCGGTCGAGCAACATGAACTCGACGACCCGACCGGCGTCGAGCACGCCGCGATAAGTTCGCAGATACGTGTCGTGTGCGCCTGCGGAGCGAAGGACCGTCACCCATGCCGGCGAGGACGCGCTGTCCCCGACGCGCGAAAGCAGAAGCCGCACAGTCATGTCGACCCGTTCGATCGCGCGACCCAGCACCATGAACCGATAGCCGTCGTCGCGGGACAGTGTCGAGTCGGCGAGCCCGGCGAACATCGCTGCGCGGCGTTCGACGTAGGACAGGAACTCGGCAGGCCCAAGTCGTTTGGCGGCGCGCTCACGTTCGGCCAGCGCGTTGAAGGTGGTGTTGAGGCATTCCCAGATCTCGGTTGAGGTGACTTCGCGTGCGCCCCTTGCATTCTCGCGTGCCGCCGAGATCGAGTCGACGATCGAGCCGCCGTGGGTGTCGCGGCTGAACGCGACGATGTCGGTCAGCGACCACACGTCCAGCTGTTCCTTGGGCGCCTCGATGCCCAGCACCCGAAGCAGCGTGCGCGACGCTTGATCGGGGTCGACGCTGGAGTCTTCGAGCAGTTGGTGGACCGTGACGTCGAGGATGCGGGCGGTGTCATCGGCGCGCTCGACGTAACGGCCGATCCAGTACAGCGATTCGGCATTGCGGGCCAGCATCAGTACATCGCCGCCTGCTGTTGCTGTTGCTGCTGGCCGTGTCCGGGACCCGGCGACTGCGACTGCTGTTGTTGCTGCTGAGACGATTCGCCGTTGCTGTCCGCGTTCGACCCGTTCGCCGCCCTGGGCAGCTTGCGGACCACCTCCGCGGCGCCCAGCTCGCGATCGGCCACCGACGCCCGCGACGCCAGCACCCAGGTGTCCTTCGAACCGCCGCCCTGGCTCGAGTTGACCACCAGCGAGCCCTCCGGCAGTGCGACGCGCGTCAGACCGCCGGGCAGCACCCACACGTCGTCTCCGTCGTTGACGGCGAACGGACGAAGGTCAACATGGCGCGGCGCGAGCTTGTCGTCGATCTGGGTCGGCACCGTTGACAGCTGCACGACCGGCTGGGCGATCCACCCGCGCGGGTCGTTGCGGATCTTCTTGCTGATCGTCGCGAGTTCCTTCTGCGACGCCTCGGGACCGAACACGATGCCGTAGCCGCCCGACCCCTCGACCGGTTTGATGACCAAGTCTTCGACGCGGTCGAGCACCGCCTCGCGTTCGTCGTCGAGCCAGCAGCGGTAGGTGTCGACGTTGGCCACCAACGGTTTTTCGCCGAGGTAGTACTCGATGATGGTGGGTACGTAGGTGTAGACGAGCTTGTCGTCGCCGACGCCGTTGCCCACCGCACTGGAGATCACCACATTGCCTGCTCGGGCGGCGTTCAGCACCCCGGCGACGCCGAGCACCGAGTTGGGGTTGAACTGCATCGGGTCGAGGAAGGCGTCGTCGATGCGCCGGTAGATGACGTCAACCTGGCGCTCCCCTTCCGTCGTCCGCATGTACACGGTGTTGTCGCGGCAGAACAGGTCGCGGCCCTCGACGAGTTCGACGCCCATTTGCCGGGCGAGCAGCGAATGCTCGAAGTAGGCCGAGTTGTAGACGCCGGGCGTGAGCACGACGACCGTCGGGTCGGCCTCGTTGGACGCCGCGGCATTGCGTAGCGCGCGCAGCAGATGCGAGGAGTAGTCGCCGACCGCACGCACCCGGTGGGTCGCAAAGAGGTTCGGGAAGACGCGCGCCATGGTGCGGCGGTTCTCCATCACATAGGAGACGCCCGACGGCGACCGCAGGTTGTCCTCCAGCACCCGGAAGTTGCCCTGCGCGTCGCGCACAAGATCGATACCGGCGACGTGGATGCGCACGCCGTTGGGCGGAACGATGCCCGCGGCTTCGCGGTGGAAATGCTCGCAGGAGGTGACCAGCCGGCGCGGGATGACGCCGTCGCGCAGGATCTCCTGCTCGCCGTAGATGTCGTCGAGGTACACCTCGAGCGCCTTGACGCGCTGCCGGATGCCCTTTTCCAGACGCGACCACTCGGCGGCCGAGATAACCCTCGGCACCAGGTCGAGCGGGAACGGGCGCTCCTGTCCGGACAACGAGAAGGTGATGCCCTGGTCGATGAACGCGCGGCCCAGCGCGTCGTTGCGCGCCGCGAGCTCGGAAGCGTCAGACGGAGCGAGCTCGGCGAAGATGCCCTTGTATGGCCCCCGGACGTTGCCTTGCGCGTCGAACATCTCGTCGAAGGCTTGCCAGTAGCCGCCCAGATCGTTGTAGCCGTCGAAGATTCCCTCGTGGCGCTCGGTACGTCGGATGTTGGTGCGTGCGGTCTTGGCGGTCCCTATCGGCGGCGGCATCTCTGTTCCTCGCGTGCGCGGTGTGCGAAGGCTCACCATTGACATGCTGCACCACTCGCCGTATTTGCGCAGGCCAGCGGCGTACGCATCTTGGCCACTTTGGGCTTTTGCCCGCTGCGCTGGTAATCTGAACCGTCGCTGCCCGCTCGACGGGCGCCCAGACTTTGCAACCCCAGAGACAATTCGAAGGAACTAGCGCGTGGCCAACATCAAGTCGAAGATCAAGCGGATTCACACCAACGAGATCGCCCGATTGCGCAATCAGTCGGTGAAGTCCTCGCTGCGCACGGCTGTCCGCTCGTTCCGTGAGGCCGCGGAGTCCGGTGACAAGGAGAAGGCCGCCGAGCTGCTGGCGTCGACCAGCCGCAAGCTGGACAAGGCCGCCAGCAAGGGCGTGATTCACAAGAACCAGGCGGCGAACAAGAAGTCCGCCCTCTCGCGCGCCCTCAACAAGATCTGATTCAGCGGTCGTCTGCGATCAGTTCGGCCACCCGCCGAACCGCTGATTCCAACGCGTAGTCTGCGTCGGCCGCCGCGCCCTTGACGTCGGCGTTCAGCGTGGCCACCAACCGCATCGCCGTCGCAACCGATTCCCGCGACCATCGCCTCGCCTGCTTCTGCGCCTTCTGCACCCGCCACGGCGGCATGCCCAGTTCGGACGCCAACCGATAGGGGTCACCCGACAGCGGGCCGACCTTGGCGATGGTGTGCACGGCTTCGGCGAGCGCGTCGGCGAGCACGACCTGGGGCTCGCCGCTCATCATCGCCCAGCGCAGCGCTTCTGCCGCGCCTGCGACGTCACCCACCACCGCCTTGTCGGCGATATCGAAGCCCTTCACCTCAGCCTTTCCGCTGTGATAGCGGCGCACCGCGGCTGAATCGACGTTTCCGTCGGTGTCGGCGACCAGCTGTGAACAGGCCGACGCAAGCTCGCGGAGATCGGATCCGACCGCGTCCAGGACGGCGGTAACGGTGTCGTCGGAGACCTTGACCTTCAATGCGCGGAACTCACCGCGGACGAAGTCGGCGCGCTCGGCGGCCTTGGCGATTCGAGCGCACGCGTGGACTGTTGCGCCAAGATCTTTGAGCGCACCAGCCAGCGCCTTGGCGCGGCCACCGCCGGAATGCACAACGACGAGCATGGTCCCGTCCGGAAGATCGGCGGCCGCGGACTCGATGAGGCCGACCGCCTCCTTGCCGGCTTCAGCGGCGGACTCCAGCACCACCACCCGTTCGTCGGCGAACAGCGACGGGCTCAGCAGCTCGGCGAGCTCGGCGGTGCTGACTTCACCGGCGCGCATGCGGTTCACCGGAACCTCGTCGGTGCCCGCCTGCTTGCGTGCGCCGCGAAGTACCGCGCCGACCGCCCGATCGACAAGAAGTTCTTCGTCCCCGAGAACAAGGTGCAATCCAGGGACCGATGCGCTCACCATCCGATCGTTTCACGTCGCCCCGACAGTCGTGCCCGGCGCCACCGCAACAACGCGAACGCCGCCACCGCGACGGCTGCGACGGTGAACGCACCGAGCAGTCCCGCAGGCACCGGCACCGACGCGCCGGGAACTGCGGCCGCCCACCGCGCGACATTGCCGAGCCACCACAACTCCGGCCCGGTGAACCGGATCAACAGCTCGGCGCCGGGCGGCCACACTGCCGAAAGCGCCGCCGCCGCGGTGCCGATCACGGTGATGGGGGCGATCACGCCCGCGACTGCGAGGTTCGCGACAACCGCCACCATGCTGAATCTGCCCGAGATCGCCGCCACCAGCGGCGCCGTCACGAGTTGGGCCGCGACGGCCACGCTCACCGCATCGGCGAGCGCCTTCGGCCAGCCGCGGGCGACCAGGCGTCGCGACCACGCCGGCGCGATGACCACCAGCGCTGCGGTCGCCGACACCGACAACGCGAACCCGATGTCGACGGCGAGTTCCGGTGCACCGATCATCAGCACGATCACCGATGCCGACAGAGCCGGAATCGCCTGCCTGCGCCGATGCGACACCACTGCGAGCAGCGTGATGGCGCCCATCACCGCCGCACGCAGCACGCTCGCCGACGGCTGAACAACGATGACGAACACCAGCAACGCGACCGCGGCGAGAGCGACGGCGAACCGGGGGCCGATGAGACCCGCGGTCAGGAGCACCGTCCCGCAGACGATCGTCACGTTCGCTCCGGACACCGCCGTGAGATGGGTCAGCCCCGACGTCTTGAACTCGTCGGTCATCTGGCCCGTCAGCGCGGAGGTGTCGCCGAGGACGAGCGCGGGGAGCATCGCGGCCTGATCGACAGGCAGCGCGGCACGCGCCGCGGCGGCGAACGCGGCGCGCACCCGCTGCGCCGCCTGCTGAATCGGCGCGGCCTCCCCCAGTGTGGCCTTAGCGGTCGCCGACAGGACCGCGACGCTGAGATCGCGACGGGTGGGCCTGGTGATCCGCGCATCGAATGCGGCCGGGCGACCCGCGGTCAATTCGGTGAACCCGGTGACCGACGTGAAAACCACCACCCGGCCGGACATTTCGTCGGAGTCGACGGCGCGCAATGCGCCACGAAACATCATCCTGTTGCCGCCGAGTGACCGCGGCGTCTCGCTCGGCGTGACGATGACTGTGGCGACGGTGCCGTAGCGGTCGGCAATCGGATGATGTCGCGCCTGGTCGACGCGAAGCTGTATCGCGACGGCGAATCCCAAGCCGGCCAACGCCACCGCCACCGTTCCCGCTGCCGTCATCCGCGCAGCCGCCGCGACTTTGCGGCGTGCGCCGACCCACCACAACACCGCGGCCGCGACGATCGCCGCCAGGAGCGCGGCGACGACCCCGCTGCCCGCCCACAGAATTCCGGCCGCAGTGACCGCCCAGCCCGTCAGAGCCGCGGGCACGAGCCGCAGGTCGAGGTGGGGCTCGCTGCCGTCCACGGTCCTCACACATGAACCTGGGCTCGCAACTTCTCAAGACGCGCGGGACCGATGCCGTCGACGTCGGCGAGCTGGTCGACGCTGGTGAAAGATCCGTGGGCGTCCCGCCACGCGACAATGGCCGCCGCGGTCACCGGACCGACCCCGGGAAGCGCGTCGAGCTGTTCGACGGAAGCGTTGTTCAAGTCGACGGATTCGGCCGGCGCTGCAGCTTTTCCGGTGCCGGCTGGATCGGCTGGCGCGGCGGTGCTGGTCTCGGAGGCCACCGAACTGCCCATCGTCGTCGGCTCACCGGGCGGCGCGGCGATGCCCACGATGATCTGCTCGCCGTCCGCCACTCGGCGCGCCATGTTGAGTCCCATCAGGTCGGCGCCGTCCAATGCCCCGCCCGCAGCACTGAGGGCGTCGGCGATCCGCGCACCGGGGGTGAGGGTCACCAGGCCGGGCTTGTGCACGAGGCCGACCACACTCACGACGACTGGCCCCTCGGGTACGGGCGCGGCCGAAGAAGGTGTGGGGCTGGCCGACGAAACCATCTCGACCGGTGGAAGTTTGGCCGACACCACCGGCGGAGTCTTGTCCCGAAGAAGCGTGAACACGGTGACCAGCACGGCCACGACGCCGACGACTCCCAGCGCAATCGCCCCGGCGCGACCGGGATCGGCGCGGACGGCCGCCAGCCAACCGGTGTCACCGGTCTTGGCGTCGGGCAGCCAACGCGACAGCGCGACGTCGGATTCCCCGCCGTCATCGTCGGATGTCATGTCGGCGTCGGGCTCGGCACCGAATCTGCGGTGAAGCCGGCCGGCGGCGAGTTCGGTTCCCATGCGCCCGACGGTAGGTGCCATCAGTGACTCACTTGCCCGCCGATATCCCGGGTCGGCGCATTCTGTGGATCAACGCGGCATTGTGAAGTTTTACCGAAACGAGGGAGGCCCTCCCCGGAGTTGACCGCGCCGGGGAGGGCCTCTATTAGAGGGGCTCTATTCAGTTGTGGGCTTACCGGTCGAACATCGCCAGGCCGCCGCGGCCGTGGTGGTGGCGCCAGCCCGGCAGTGCGCTCGGCGCGGGCTTCGCGTACGTGTCCGGGGAGGTCACGATCGTGACGCTGCTGCCGTTCTGGGTGGTGGTGGTCGCGGCGCTGGCCATGCCTGCCAGGCCGAGGGCGGCTCCGCCGAGGATGCCCGCCGACACGACGGGGAGGGCGATGTAGCGGGCGATGTTGGCATTCATGTCGTTGAATCTCCTTGTGTGAGTTAGCTTTTGAGTTCTCGTGCCGGTGCTTTCCGGCGATGAGATAACTATGTCTCAGCCCAAGGCAGATGTATGTCGACCGACTGGCCGTCAGCCCGGATGAATTACATGTCCCCCGATCGGGGTAACGGAGACGCAGTCGGCCGCTATGGCAACGCCGCGCGGGCCTTGAGCGCCAGCCACAAGCCCATCCGGTCGTCACCGTCGTCCATTCGCCTGCCGGTCAGCCGGGCGATCCGTTCGATCCGATTGCGGACGGTGTTGCGGTGCAAGGACAGCCGCGCCGCCGCGGGATCCCATGCCCCGTTCACGCTCAGCCACTGATCGAGGGTGCGCAGCAGTTCCAACCGCTCTTTGGGGTCGAGTTGGTCCAGTGGCGCGAGCACAGCGTCGGAGAATCCGCGCACTGCGTCGGCACTGCCCAGCGACAACAGCAGGGACACCGTTTCGCCTTCGCTCGCCGTCACGATGCGACCAAGTCGTGCGCTGACCGGCAGCAATGACCGTGCCTGCATGGCCGAAAGGGCGAAACCCTCGACACCGACGGACGCGCCAACCCCGGTCCGCAGCCCAGGCGCATGGGTCGTCAGGTTTTCGGTGAGCACCGCGAGATCAGCATGGGCGATCTCGACGACATCGCCCCGCATCAGCAGCAATGCGTCCGGCAGGCTCACCTCCAACTGCAGCATCAGCGACTCGGCGTCATCCGAGCGTCCCGCGTCGACGACGGCCACTTGGTATTGCTTGCCGGTCAGGCCGATGCCTGCGGCGAGTTGCCGGGCGCGCTCGGCCCTGATGCCCGGCCGCAGCATCTGTGCGAAAACCTGTGAGCGGCGCTGGCGTTCGGCGCGTCCGGACAGGTTGCGCCGTTCGATGTCGAGCGCGGCGAGCGCCACCAGCACGGTGGAGGAAGCGCGTGTTCTGGTGTCCATCGCGGCACCGAGCACGATGTAGGCCGCCGGCACGCGCGCCCCAACGGTGTGCACCTCGAAGTCACCGCGCATCGACCACTCCGTCCCCGCCGTGCGCGCCGAACCCACGGCAGCCACCGCGCGCGCGACCACCGGCGCCGGTGTGCTCGGAGTCGCCGCAATGAGTTTGCCTGCGCCGTCGCACACGACGCATGGTGTGTCACTGGCCGCCGACCACGCCGACAGCAGCGCCGACAGCGGCGACGAACGAGTCGCCACCGCGGTGAGTTTCTTGTTGATCTCCATCGCGGCCTGCAGCTCGCGGTGTTCCTGACGGGCGATCACGTCGAACACCCATTTCGTGATGGCGATGAACGGCGTCTCGTCGGGAACGGCCAACAACGGCACCCCACATCGCTGCGCGGCGATTCGCAGCGGTTCGGGACAGTCCTGGTAGGGCAGCCCGTGACCCAAGCCCAGCGCGACGGCCGAGACTCCGGCCCGCGCGCATTCGGCAAGATACGCCTGGCAGTCGACGACGTTCATCGGCAGCAGCAGTCCCACGGTCATCAGCAATTCACCGCCGCGCAGCCAGTCCGCGGGCGAGGTCAACTCGGAAACGTGGGCCGACGTCACCTCGCGGTCCAGAAGGTCACTCCCGGCCACCACCTGCAGATTCAAGGTCTCGTCGGCGACCACATCGGCGACGGTGATCACAGCTGTACTGTACTTTTCATCCAATCAGTATGTCGGTTTTGAACAGTTCTGCTATGGCCTCCGCCTGGCTCATCCCGCAGGGTGATACGCATCACCGCCACTGCCCGCATCGGAGGTCCCGTGACTACTGCAGCCCAACCCACCGACGTCGGCGGCCGAACCTCGGCGCTCGTCGAAACCCGGTCCATCGACTACGTCCCCGACAACGAACGACACGGCAAGGTCAGCCATCAGGGGCCGTTCTGGTTCGTCGGGAACTTTCAGCCGTTCACCCTCGCGCTGGGCTTCGTCGGCCCCAGCCTCGGCTTGTCCCTCTGGTGGACGATCGTGGCGGGCATCGCCGGCATCGCCTTCGGCACGCTGTTCATGGCCTTCCATGCCACCCAAGGGCCGGTGCTCGGCCTACCCCAGATGATCCAGTCGCGCGCACAGTTCGGCTACCGCGGCGTGCTGCTGCCACTCATCGGCACGCTCTTCACCTTCGTCGGCTTCAACGTCGTCGACGTCGTGATCATCAAGTCCGGCCTGCAATCCATCTTCGGCTGGAACCCGGTCGTCGTCGCCGTGGTGATCACGGTCATCGCGGCACTGGTCGCCATCTTCGGACATGACCTGCTGCACAAGACATTCCGCGTACTATTCTGGGTTTCGCTACCGCTGTGGATCGTATTGACCGTTGGTGTTCTCTTCGGAGGTGTCACCGGAACCGCGGCAACTACAGGAGGATTCAGCTTCGTGGCCTTCCTGGTCCAGTTCAGCGTCGCGGCGTCCTACAACATCACCTACGCGCCGTACGTTTCGGACTACAGCCGCTACCTGCCGCGTGACACGAAGCCGTCGTCGATCATCGCGTCGGTGTTCATCGGCGCGTCTGCATCGCCGGCGTGGTTGATCCCACTCGGCGCGTGGATGGCCACCTATCTCGGTGCGAGCGACGCGTTGGCCGGCATCAACGAAACCGGCAACGATGCGGTGTCCTACCTGGGCTCGTTACTGGCGATCGTGTCGACGCTGGTGCTGGTGGCCACCATGGGCCTGAACGCCTACAGCGGCATGCTGACCGTGGTAACGGCGATAGATTCGCTCAAGTCAGTGAAGCCGACGCGGCGGCTGCGAGTGGTGACGATCATCGTGCTTGCGGTGGCCTGGCTCGTGATGAGCTTGCTGCTGACCAACGCCACCAGCGCGCTGAATACCACGCTGCTGATCATGCTGTACCTTCTGGCGCCATGGACTGCGGTCAACCTGACCGACTACTTCTTCGTCCGGCGCGGGCACTACGCGATCGCTGATCTGTTCACACCCAACGGAATTTACGGCGCATGGTCATGGCGTGGCATCACCGCGTTCAGCGCGGGCGTGCTGGCCGAGATCCCGTTCGTCGACCTGCCGTTCTTCGTCGGCCCGCTGGCCAAGGCCATGGGCGAAGTCGACATCGCGTTCATCGTCGGTCTGCTGGTGTCGGGGTTGGTCTACATCGCCCTGACTCGTTCGCTCGATGTGTCTCGCGAGCTCGCGTTGATCGAGTCCCATCCCGAGCTCGCGGACCCGGCAAGCGTCGGGGACATCGCTGAAACCGTTGCGGAGGAAGAGAAGTGACAGCAACCATCACGGACGGGGCCGCTCCTGTCGGGCCCGTCGACGCCACCCAGCGGCCGCGCTACACCGAGCCCGCGACCTTCGCCCGCCTTCCCCGCGTCGACCAGGTGCCGTCCGCCGACGTCAGCATCGTCGGGGTGCCTTTCGACAGCGGCGTGTCGTATCGTCCAGGGGCACGGTTCGGGCCCGGGCACGTGCGCGCAGCATCAAAGTTGTTGCGGCCGTTCAATCCCGCCTTGGGTGTGGAACCGTTCGCCAATCAGCAGGTCGCCGACGCCGGTGACATCGCAGTCAACCCGTTCGACATCGACGACGCGATCACGACCATCGATTCGTCGATCACCGACCTGCGCCGGGACGGGGCCACCGTATTGACGATCGGAGGCGACCACACGATTGCATTGCCGATTCTGCGATCGTTGTCCCGCGACCACGGAAAGATCGCGGTGCTGCATTTCGACGCGCATCTGGACACCTGGGACACCTACTTCGGCGCCCCCTACACCCACGGCACACCGTTTCGCCGGGCCAGCGAGGAAGGCCTGATCGATATGGAGCGCTCCCTGCACATGGGAATCCGAGGACCGCTCTACAGCAAGACCGACCTCGAAGACGACGCGGTTCTCGGATTCCAGGTGATCCGGTCCGACGACTACCAATTCGACGGTGTCTCGAGCATTGTCGAGCGGATGCGCAAACGCCTCGACGGTGGTCCGGTGTACGTGTCGATCGACATCGACGTGCTCGATCCGGCACATGCGCCGGGCACCGGCACGCCCGAGGCGGGCGGACTGACATCACGTGAACTGCTCAACACACTGCGCGGGCTTGTCGGCCTCAACTTGATAGGTGCCGACATCGTCGAGGTGGCTCCGGCCTACGACCACGCAGAGATCACCGGGATCGCCGCGGCGCACGTCGGCTACGAACTGCTCTCCGTGCTGGCGGCCAACCGATGACGGAATCAGATCGCGGTGCCGAGGAAGCCGCCGTGCTGGCCGCCGCCGACTCGTTGATCACGGCCTTCGGACACCACGACGCCGAGCGGTATTTCGCGGCGTTTCGCCCTGACGCCAGCTTTGTCTTTCACACCCATCCGGAGCGACTGGAGTCTGTAGCGGACTACCGCGACCTGTGGCGCCAATGGGAGCGCGACTCGGGATTCCGCGTCATGGAGTGCCTGTCGTCGAACCGGCGCGTCGATGTGTACGACACCAGCGCGGTGTTCACCCATGACGTCCTCACCACTGTCGAGAACATCGACAATGGTTCAGGGCCAGTCCAGACGGTGACGTCGGAACGCGAAACCATCGTGCTCGCCCGGTCCGACCGAGGATGGCTGGCAGTTCACGAGCACCTGTCCGGCCGCTGAGCGACGAGGGAGGCCCTCCCCGGAGTTGACCGCGCCGGGGAGGGCCTCTATTGGAGGGGGCTCTATTCAGTAGTGGGCTTACTGGTCGAACATCGCGAGGCGGCCGATGCCGTG
>JBKPSU010000128.1:0-5202 GCA_046735135.1 Actinomycetota bacterium | reverse complement strand
GACGGCTGTCTTCTGTTTCAACGACGAGATGGCGATGGGCGTGATTCAGGCGGCGCGGCGGCGCGGGATTCGGATTCCAGAACAACTGTCCGTCGTTGGCTTCGACGACATCCGCTTCGCGAGTTACATGGATCCGCCGCTCACGACGATCTCGCAGCCGATGCGCGCCATCGGTGAAGGCACGGTCCGCCTGCTCCTGGAGATCCTGCACGGCAACGTCGCGACGGTCGAATCGGTGACCTTGCCCCACACGCTGACCGTGCGATCGAGCACCGCCCCGCCGCCCGGACGATCGTGAACGAAGAACGCAAAGGCCGCGAAGGCCGCAAAGACAAATCTGGCTTTGCGCTCTTTGCGATCTTTGCGTTCAACGACGTGACGCGCTATCCGTAGAACTCGCGCTTGATGCGGTTCTTGGGGACGCCGATCGCCGCCAGGTCGGCGAGCACGCTCTCGAGGAACCGCGGCTGTGGCGTCTCGCCGCGTTCCTTCGCGGCCGCCACGTCGAACTTCGAGATGCCCGGGCCGCAGACGTAGACATCGCAGGCGTCGGGCGTTGGAATGGCTTCCCGCAGCAGAGCGGCGTTCACGCGCCCTTTGCGGACCGACGGCCCGAACACGCTCTGGTTCTCTTCGCGCGTCAGCGCGTGGACCACCGTCAATCGATCGGCGTGCGTCGCCGCCAGCCGCGCGAGCTCGTCGCGGAAGATGACGTCGTCCCAGGTCTTGTTCGAGTACACGAACGTGTGTCGGAGCGTCGGATGATTCGCGAGCGCGAACTTGAGCATCGAAAAGTTCGGCACGCTGCCCGATCCGGCACACACGTGGACGATGTGATCGGTGCGCGTGCTCACGTCGGCGGGCAGCGTGTACGGACCGGTGAAGCCGGTCACCACCAGGCGCATCCCACGCGTCGTGCGTTTGACCAGCAACGGCGACAGGAGCGGTGGAAACTTGGTCACCCCGGAGACGTAGCGCTCCTCCTTCACCGTGACCGCGAGATACCGCTCGTGCGGCGAAGAACTCATCGAGTAGGCGCGCGGCGGCTCGCGCTTGCCTTTCAAGTCCTCCAGAAACGACGTGAACCGCTCGAGCGCCTCGAACTGGTGGGGATCGATCGTCAGAAAGTGCCCGGCGCTGTACTCGAGGCGGTCGTTGCCGGTGAAGAGGACGAGCGTCGTCGTGTCCGGCGCCTCGACGATGACGTCGGCGACCATCACCTCGAGCTCTTTGATCCGCCGGGTATCAGACACGCCGCTCACGAAGAACGCAAAGGCCGCGACGGCCCCGCTATGGCTGCAACGCGAACGCGTACAACGTGTCGCCCGCCCCCACGACGATCAACTGGCGGCCGTCGACCAGGAAGGTCTGCGGACCGTTGCTGGTGTTCGCGCCAAGGCCCGCGTGCCACAGCGGTTTGCCGCTGCTCGCGTCGTATGCCACGAAGTTGTTCGTCCCGTCGTTGCCGAACAGCAGGCCGCCTGAGGTACTTAGCAGGCCCATCGGTCCCCCCATGCTGCCAGCCGGACCCGTTGCCAGCGGACGGGACCATTTCACCTGGCCGGTCTTGTAATCGACGGCCTTGAGCGCGTTGCCGACGACGGCCACGTTACGCTCGGCGGCGGCCCAGCCTTGCGGCCGGCCGTCGGTGTCGGTGAGGTACATCACGCTGAAGCCCTGGCGCGTGCCGAAGTACAGAAGACCCGTCTCGGGATTGAAGCTGGGCGGCGGCCAGTTGGTGCCGCCGTTGGTATCCGGCGAGACCAGCGTGCCGGGCACGCTCGCATCCTTGGCCGGATCGTGCGCCGGCTGTCCCTTCGCGTTGATCCCTTTCGTCCAGTTCAGCGAGTCGAGGTACTTGGTCGTCAGGAGGTGCTCGCCGGTTGCGCGATCGAGCAGGAAGTAGTGTCCGTTGCGGCTCGCCTGCGCGACCATCTTGCGCTGGCGTCCGTTGAATTCGCCGTCGATCAGGATCGGCGTCTGCGCGGCGTCCCAGTCGTGGGTGTCGTGCGGGGTGACCTGGTAGTACCAGGCCATCTTCCCGGTATTCGGATTCAGGGCGACGATCGTGCACGTGTAGAGGTTGTCGCCCGGGCGGCTGTGCCCCGCGAGCACCGGCTGCGGATTGCCCGTGCCCAGGTAATAGAGGTTGAGCTCGGGATCGTAGGTGCCGGGAATCCACGGCATGCCGCCGCCGTGCGCCATCGAATCTTCGTCGGGCCAGCTGTCGGCGCCGGCCTCGCCGGCGCGCGGTGTCGTGTTCCAGCGCCAGACCAGATTGCCGCTTTCCGGATCGCGCGACTCGAGGTAGCCGGGGATGTCGAGCGCGTCGCCGCCGACACCGATGACGATCTGCCGGCCGATGACCATGGGCGCGTTCGTCGAGAAGTACTCGCGCTTCATGTTCGCGATCTCGTGGTGCCAGCGCTCCTTGCCGGTCGCCACGTCGAGCGAGACGAAGTAGTTGTCGGGCGTCAGGAAGTACAACCAGTTGCCGAGGATGCCGACGCCGCGGTTGCCGATGTGGTCGCCGCCGCGCGTCTTCCACGCGTAGTGCCAGATCTCCCGGCCGGTCCGCACGTCGAGCGCATATACGTGATCGGGCACCGAGAAATACAGGATGCCGTTCAGCATCAGCGGCGTTGACTTGATGGACGGCGTGGTGCCGCCCGGCGGCGGCGTTTCCGGCCCTTCGCCACCGACGATGGCGCCGGCGCGCGAGGTGTTGAGCCGATAGACCCAGGCCAGCGTCAGGTTCTTGACGTTGGTGGTGTTGATCTGTTTGAGCGTGCTGAATCGCCGGCCGGTGTAGTCGCCGTGATACGTGGGCCACGCGTCTGTTGGTATCTGGGCCGCAAGCGCCACCGGCACGCACGCTAGGGCCACCGCGACGAGTTTCCAGATGGACTTCATTTGAGACTCGCTAAGTAAGCCGTCATGTTGTGCATCTCGGCGTCCGTCCATTTCGTGAGGTGATCGACATGGGCCTGTAAGGGATCGGTGACGACCACCTTCGGCACATCACCATTCCGCAGAAACGATCGCACGCGCCCGGCGGCCGCGTCGTACAGGATCACGTCGAAGTCGGTGAGCCGCACCAGCCCGCCGGAGGCGGACTCGCCCGACGGCAGCGTCACCGTGACCTTGATGGCAGTCTTCTCCATGTAGAGCGGTCCGGATGGGGGGGCGCCCGGCCCGCCGGGGCGTCCGCGCGGCATCAGCAGCCGGCCCTGAAGCACCGTCGGCTCGTATTTCGCGCCAACGCCTCTCAGATCGCCCGTCGCCGAATGGCAGCTGTTGCAACGGCCAACGCCGTTGAAGTACGCCTCGCCCGCTTTCGGATCGCCGACCAGGATATCGAGGATCTTGTACAGGCGCCGGTTGGCGTTGAGATAGATCGCCGAGTGCAGGAAGGCCGCGAGGTCCGACATCTGCGCGTCCGGCAGGTCGAACTTCGGCATCCCGCGATCGGGCCGGCCGACGCGGAGAAACGCGCCCAGCTGCTTCCCGCCCTCGTCTTCCTGCACGATCACGGACCGCGTGAGGTCCGGCCCGCCCGATCCGCCGCGGGCGTTGGAGCCGTGGCAGAAGCCGCACTGTTCCACGAGGAGCGCCTTGCCGCGCTCGACCGCTGCCGTGTCGGTCACCGGCGTCAGCGCTTGCTGTTGGGCGCTGGCGACGCCAGAAAGGAAGAAAACCGCGGAGATCGCCAAGCACGCAGAGAAAATGATGGCTCTGCGATCTCGGCGCACTCTGCGGTTCCTGTCTTGTTCCATAACGCAAACCTTACCGCAAAATCGCCTTTTTGTCGTACTCTGGGCCGCTATGCAGGTAATCCGTCAAACGAAAACCTACGATGTCTGTATCGTCGGATCCGGGGCCGGCGGCGGCATGGCCGCGAAGGTGCTCTGTGAGGCCGGCGCAGACGTCGTGATGCTGGAAGCCGGCGGCATGTGGGATGCCGCCAAAGACTCGAAGATGTCGGCGTGGCCGTACGATTCGCCGCGGCGCGGTGCCGCCACGCCCGCCCGGCCGTTCGGCGAATTCGACGGCTGTATCGGCGGCTGGGACATCGAGGGCGAGCCGTATACGCAGGCGCCGGGTTCGCAGTTCGACTGGTTCCGCGGCCGGATGCTCGGCGGGCGGACGAACCACTGGGGCCGCATCTCGCTGCGGATGGGACCGGACGATTTCAGGGGACGCAGCCTGGATGGAATCGGCGACGACTGGCCGATTACCTACGACGACATCAAGCCCTATTACGACAAGCTCGATCGCCTGGTCGGCATCTTCGGGTCGATGGAAGGCATTCGGAACGAGCCGGACGGCGTGTTTCAGCCGGCGCCGAAGCCGCGCTGCTACGAGCTGCTGATCAAGCAGGCCGCGGACAAGCTCAAGATCACCTGCATCCCCAACCGCCTGTCGATTCTCACGCAGCCGCTCAACGGGCGGCCCGCGTGCCATTACTGCGGGCAGTGCGGCCGCGGCTGCTCGACGCATTCCAACTTCTCGTCGCCGTCCGTGCTGCTGCCGCCGGCACTGGCGACCGGCAAGCTGCGCATCATTCCGAACGCGATGGCGCGCGAGGTGCTCACCGACGACAGCGGGCTGGCGAGCGGTGTGTCCTACGTCAACCGAACCGATCGCCGCGACTACGCCGTGCGCGCGCGCATCGTCGTCCTGGCGGCCAGCGCGTGCGAGTCGGCGCGGCTGCTGCTCAATTCGAAGTCAGGCCGCTTTCCCGATGGCCTGGCGAATTCCAGCGGCGTCGTCGGCCGCTACCTCACCGATTCGACCGGCCTGGGGGTCAGCGGTCACATCCCGAAGATGGAACACAGCGTGCCGCACAACGAGGACGGTGCCGGCGGCGCGCACCTGTACATGCCGTGGTGGCTGGACAACAAGAAACTCGATTTCCCACGCGGGTACCACATCGAACTGGGCGGCGGCAAACGGTCGGCGCCCAGCTTCGGGGTGATGGGCGGCATCCAACGGTTCAACGGCGTCGGCGGCTACGGCAAGTCGCTCAAGGACGACTACCGCCGTTTCTACGGCGCGACCGTGAACTTCGCCGGCCGCGGCGAGATGATTCCCAACGAACACACCTACTGCGAGATCGACCCGAACGTGGTCGATACCTACGGCATTCCGGTGCTGCGATTCCATGCGCGGTTCTCGGAGCACGAGATCAACCAGGCGAAG
>JBKPSU010000127.1:0-27542 GCA_046735135.1 Actinomycetota bacterium | reverse complement strand
CTCGCCCGCGGCCGCCGCCGCGTGGGAGAAGTTGTCGTACAGCAACAGGAAAGGCCACGTCGACGGGGTGTTGAGCGCACGAGCCGCCGAAACCAGGGCCCGCCGCATCGCGGCCATCGTCACCAAGCTGGTGTAGGCGCGTTTTGCGCCCGAAATCGGCCATGACGCGCGGCGCGGGGCCTACTCTCGTCGATATGTCTTTATCTCCCGACGGCGGGGACCGAGTTCCGATCGAGAAAGTCCGTTGCGGTGACCCCATCTACGACGCGGATGGCGGTTGCCAGCACTACAAGGTTTTGGAGCACAGGGCTATCCCGGGCGGCGGCGTCGTCCTCGAGCTCGAATGCCTGCACGACAACCAGTGCCGGGTGATCGAGAAGTCCTTCCCGGAGGGCTACCTCGTGGCTAAATCCACCGCCCACTTCCTGTAGTCACCAGCACAGCGCCTTCGCCGTCCGTCAGAGTAGCCGGTCGGCTAGTCTTTTCGCGTGGTTTCAGCGCAACAGCCACTCGCCGACGCTGAACTCGGGGTTACCCAGTACAGCGCGGCCCGGACGCGCGTGCTGGATGCCGCGCTGGACCTGTTCGCCGAGCACGGCGTAAGCGGGACATCGCTGCAGATGATCGCCGACGCCATTGGCATCACGAAAGCGGCTGTCTACCACCAGTTCCGAACGAAGGATCACATCGTTATCGCGGTGACCGACCGCGAGCTCGGCAGGCTGGTTCCGGCGCTCGACGAGGCAGAAGCCCGCAGCGACGGACCGCAGGCGCGCGATGCACTGCTGATGGGCGTGATCGACATGGCCGTCCGCGACCGCAGGCTGGTGCGGACACTGCAATTCGATCCGGTCGTGGTGCGTCTGCTCGCCGAACACGAACCTTTTCAGCTCTTCATGTCGCGGCTGTACCGGGTGCTCCTCGACGGCGGCGACGAGGACAACCTCATCCAGGTCGCGATGTTGTCGGGCGCGATCAGCAGCGCCGTCATGCATCCGCTTGTCGGGGACATCGACGACGACACCCTGCGGGCGAAACTCACCGAGTTCAGCAGGCGATTGATCGACCTTCGCTTTGATTGAGGACTGACACGGAGGAAACCGCATGGATCAACGCACGCTCGACAGGGGGCCCCTACAGGATTTGGTCACCGAATGCTGCTGGGGTGCGGTCTGGGCGCGCGGCGGCCTGCCGCTGAAAATCCGAAGCATGGTCAATCTGGCGCGAGGTGCTCGCCGACCCGGACGAGGAGTAGCGCCGCGATGATTGTCGGGTTCGTCGGCTTGGGGAACATGGGGTTCCCGATGGCTCGCAGGTTGTTGAGCAACGGGTACGAGGTACTGGTCTGTGACAAACGCGATGATGTCGTCGCGGCCGCGGTGGCTGCAGGAGCACGGGCGATGGCCTCGCCCAGAGCGATCGCCGCGCACGCGGAAACGGTGCTTGCGAGCCTGCCGTCGCTGCAGGCCTCGATCGACGTGGCCACCGGCGACGATGGCGTGGCCCACGGCGGCATGGTGCGCCGGTATGTCGACTTGTCGACGGTCGGCAGCCGTACCGCGCGTCACGTCGCCGACGCGCTTGCCGCCCGCGGCATCGCGGCATTCGACAGCCCGGTGAGCGGCGGAGTGGCGGGTGCCGAGAAAGGCACGCTGGCGGTCATGGTGTCCGGCCCGCGCACGCACTTCGACGACATCAAACCGGTGCTCGAGACGATCGGCAGGCCGATATTCGTCAGCGAAAAGCCCGGCGCCGCACAGACTATGAAGCTGGTGAACAACATGCTCGCCGCCACGGCACTGGCGACCACCGCCGAGGCGGTGGTGATGGGTGTCAAAGCCGGCCTCGACGCGGAAGTGATGATCGACGTTCTCAACGCCGGTTCCGGGGGCACCCATGCCAGCCGCGACAAGTTCCCGCGGGCGGTGCTGCCTCGCACATTCGACTACGGATTCGCAACGGGCCTGATGGTCAAGGACGTGCGCCTGTATCTGGAAGAAGCCGCCGAACTCGGGCTGCCGACCGAGATCGCCACGACCGTCGGCCGGGTGTGGGAGTCGGTGCTGCGCGAGGAAGGCCCCGAATCGGACTTCACGTGTGTGGTCAAACCGATGGAGGCGGCCGCGGGTGTCATCGTCGGAGAGCACGGCTGATGGGCGAGATTCTCGGCATCGATCTCTCCGAGAAGGTATGCGTGGTCACCGGCGCGTCGTCCGGCCTGGGCAGAGAGTCGGCCCGCGCGCTCGCGAAGGCGGGCGCACACGTCGTGCTGGCCGCACGCAATAGCGATGCGTTGCAAAAAGCCGACGCGCGGATCCACGGCGATGTGGACGGCGCCCGCACCACGACCGTCCGCCTCGACCTGACGTCGCTGGCCAGCGTGCGCGCCGCCGCCGCCACGATCGCCGAGCTCGTGCCGGCCGTCCACGTCCTGATGAACAATGCGGGCGTGATGTTCACCCCCTTCGGCCATACCGAGGATGGCTTCGAAATACAGTTCGGGACAAACCATCTCGGGCATTTCGAACTGACCCGGATGCTTCAGCCGCAGCTGGAGGCGGCCGGCGGCGCCCGCGTCGTCAACCTGTCGTCCGACGGACACCGACTCGGCGACATCGACTTGGACGATCCGAACTGGGAACGCCGTGACTATGACAAGTTCCGCGCCTACGGGGCCGCGAAAACCGCCAACGTGCTGCACGCCGTCGAACTCGATCGGCGGAGGAGTGGCTCCGGTGTCCGCGCGTTCGCGGTGCACCCGGGCATGGTCGCGACCAGACTTGCCCGCCACATGACGCGCGAGGACGTCGCCGAAGTCGCTGCACTGCCCGAGCAACGTGAGGTGTCGCGCGAACGGGACTTCAGCAAGCTGGAGGTCCTTACGCCCGAAGAGGGCGCGGCCACCCAGGTGTGGGCCGCCGTCAGCGACGAGCTTGACGGCACCGGCGGCGTGTATCTGGCCGACTGCGCGATCCGCTCCGACGTCGCGGCCTACGCGATCGACCCAGAACGAGCGCGCCGGCTGTGGCACCTGTCGGAGAAGCTCTGCGATCAGGCTTAATGTTCGGTGAACTGGGGCGAAAAGCCAGGCGCCCCAATAGAGTGATCAGCCGTGCTGAGCTGGCTCGCCCCGATCATCATCGTCGTCGTGGTAGTGGCGGCGGTCGCCGCCAAGCTTCTCGTCCGTCGGCGCGCACCCGTTGGCGGCTGGTTTGCAGATTCGCCGCGCAGCGCGGGATCGCTTTCCGTCATCGGCACGATGTTCGCCGTGATGCTCGCGTTCGTGATCCTCTTCTCGCTGCAGAGCTATCAGCGTGCCCGCGAAGGCGCCAGCATCGAGGCCGTCGCCGTGACCGAGCTGAACGCTGTCGCGACTGTTTTTTCTTCGCCGACAAGCGATCGTCTTCACGGCGGCTTGGTGTGCTACGCGCGCGCCGTCATCAATGACGAATGGCCCGCCATGCACGACGGTCACTCCAGTGAGTTGGTGGAGTCCTGGGTCGACCGCCTGCACGACGAGTTCGCCGCCACCGCTCCGCACGAGGCGCGGCAGGAGGCGGCCTACAACCAATGGTTCGACGAGATCGCGCAGCGCCGCGACGGTCGGCGTGAACGGCTCGCCGAAGCCGCTCCGTTCCTGCCCTTGCCGCTGTGGTTCGCATTGGGGATCGGAGCGATGTTCACCCTCGGGTACATGGTCGCCCAGGCCGACCGGAAAGAGGGCCTCCTGATCCAGGCGCTTCCGATCGCCTTCGTCTCAGGGCTCGTGGCCGCAGGCCTGCTCGTGGTCGTGTTTCTCGACAACCCGTACGCGGGTGGGAACGGCAGCATCAATCCGACAGAGATGTCTCGCACGCTGGAGCGCATCGACCACGGCGTTCAGGCCCCGTGCGACGAGCACGGCCACCCTATCTAGCGGTCTCCTGCGTCGACGGCGTCGAGAGCTTGCTCGCGACGAAGGTCGCGGCCTGGTCCGTCAGGCCGTCGGCCGGATAGAGGTTGTGCGCATTGCTGTCGCCACCGCCCGGCGAGCAGACCGGGTCCTCGGGAATGCAGAGGTCGGTGGTCTTACCCGCGTAGAGGTGCCCGACCGTGATCGGCGGCGCGGTGTTGGCGATGATCTGCAGGAACCCGGTCGACGGCTTGCCGAACAGCGCCACCGCCGCGACGTGGTCGGCGACTTCGGGAGGCATCGGGCCGGTGAGGCCCGCAGGCATCGAGAAGCCGTCGGGCACGGAGTCTGCGGTCAGGTATCCGGCAACCGCAGCGCCCTGGGAGAAGCCCCCGAGAACGATCTTGGTGTTCGGGCAGCCTGCGGCAACGGCTTGAACCTTGTTACTCGCGTCGATGACGCCGTCGGCGGCTGTCTGGAAATCCAGTGACGCCGGGTAGTCCACCGGATACACGTCCATCGACTTGCCGCCGATCTTCGATTGCAGCGAGTCGACAAATGCCTGGCCGGTGCCACCGACGCCCGGCGGCTCGAAAGTGCCGCGCGCGAACACCAACTCCACGTCGGGACACGGCTCGGCGGATGCAAGAGGAGCAGAGAGAACCGGGCTCAACAGGGCAGAACCGACGGCTCCGGTAACGGCGATTAGTAAGCGTCCAATGATCAATTCACGACCCCACAACCTAGTTTCGTTACACACGCCAGGCGGGGCCACATCGCACACCGCCTCCGCGGCCTCCCCAGAGTAACTCTCGCCGAAGGGTTCGTGGGGGGCGCCCCGTGACGAACGAGCGCTCCCTACTCAGCAGTCTTGGGCTCTGCGGCCACGCGAAGGTGTTTGCGACTCTCCAGCTCTTCGTCGTCCACCAGCACGAGCATCGGCTGGCCGGGAACGCAGAGCATGGTGACCGTGAACCGGCATCGCATGTCGTCGCGGTTGTTGCCGTCCGAATAGTGGATGACGTCACCCCCCGGCTCCCAGAATGCTTCACCTGCACGAATGACTCGTGGCGGTTCGCCTTCCAATTCGAACAACATCTCGCCTTCCAGCATGTAGCCGAAGGCCGGACCGCTCGGGTGCCTGTGCGGCGGGGCGCCCGCGCTCCCCGGCGGATAGTCGATGACAACGGTCATCGCGTGTGCGCCATCGGGAATGAACGGCGGCTGGACTTCCTGCACAACTGTCAGCGCTGTCTCCCAGTTCGCGTCGTATTTCTTTGACATCGGTGATTTCTCCTCGGTGGTGTTCTCAGCTGGCGGTGACGCCGGTGATCAGCGCTGTCTGGTCGATCAATTCCATTGCAGTCTCCTGCTTTAGGCGATGCAAGGTTTGATGTCGGCGTGATCGCCCGCGTGAATATTGAGATGAGCCAATGAGTTGCGTAGGCGTCGGCGGCCGCGTGACACTCGCGAGATCCGGATGAGTTCTCGCCGATTCATCCCGACGTCGGAGATTCCCTGACGCTTTACGCCATTCCGTAGAATGCGGAGATCACGGTCAGGCGACGAAGGAATGAGGAAGCGCACGCATGGCGAACGTTTTGATCCCGTCTCGACGAATTGTTCTCGCCGTCGGTCTCGCCGTCGCGGCCTTCGGCGCGCCCTTGGCCGTCATCGCCACGCCTATGGCCGCGGATTCGACGCCGCTGGCCGCGTGCAGCGGCGGTGAAGAAGAGGACAGCTTCACCACGACCTGCGTGCCGTTCCTGGTGCCCAACTCGCCGGACGACAGTGGCTTCACCACGAACGCGGCCAATCCGGACATTCCGGAGATCCAGGGTGTCCCGTGCACCGGGCATGACAGCGGAGCATGCATCGGGTTGGAGGAGGAGCAGCAGGACCTGGGTCCGCAGCCGGTTCCGCGGTCGACGATCAGTTCGAGCCCGTAGCGCCCGGGCGCGCGCGCTAGAACAGCTTGCCGACGTCGCCCAGCATCGCCTTGCGGACGAGCGGCAACGGAAGCGGTCCCAACTTGATGAACGCGTCGTGGAAGTCCTTCAGTGAGTACGCGTCGCCCCGCTCTGTAGTCCTCGCGCAGCTTAGGATCATCAGCTTGCCCATGGTGTAGTAGCCCTATGTGGCGTCGGCAGTTCCACGTTTGGCCTCGGACTCCCCGACCGGCTTCGGCTGATATGCGTCCTTGACGAACATGTCCTGTGCCTGCTCGATCGTCATGCCTTGGGTGTGCATCTTGATGCCTGCGACGAAGCGAACGTCGCGGGCTAAGTACCCCCGCGCCGAACCGGGACGAGATTGCAGTAGCGCACTACCGCAATCGTCCGACCGCACGCGGGCGACGATTCCCGCATGACCGATCCGGCCGTCGTCGATTCGTACAGAACATCGTTGCCGACAAAGGTGAAACCGCCGCCGGTCGGCCTGCCCAAGCTTGTGCAGGGGGTCGTGTTGACCGCGTTTCGCCGACAGGCGATGCGGAAATGGATCAAGCGGTACGGACGTATCTTCGAGTTCGACGTTCCATTCTTCGGTCACTGCATCGCCGTTTCCGATCCGGAGCTGGTGCGGTCGGTATGTACCGCAAGCACGGAACTGCTGACCAACTATCAGCCGAATCTGAGCAACTTTTTCGGCCCCGGGTCGATATTCGCTCTCGACGGAAGTCTGCACCACGAGCGCCGTCGGCTTCTCGCACCGGCTTTTCACGGTCGGAGCCTGCGAAATCACGAGGCGATCATCGTCGACGAGATATTGCGTGAAAGCGCGAATTGGCCGGAGGACAAAGAATTTCGAATTCTCGAACCGATGAACAGGATCACACTGAACGTGATCTTGCGGACCATCTTCGGCGCCGAAGGGGCCGAACTCGCGGAACTACGGAAGATCGTCCCGCGCTACGCGAAATTCGGATCAGCCATGGTGAAGTTCATGCCGGTGCCGAAACTGCGGGCTCGGCGTTACAGCCCTTGGGGCACGCTGGACGAGGTCCGGAGGGCTTTCGACCGGGTCATCTTCACGCTGATCGACAGAGCCGAGGCGGATTCGGAACTCGGCGAACGGACCGATGTCCTGGCACTGTTACTGCGCAGCAGGCCTTTTGGCGGAACCGCGATGTCGCGGCAAGACATCTGCGACGAACTGGTAACCCTCATCGGTGCCGGGCACGAGACCACAACATCGGCCCTGGGCTGGGCGTTCGAACGATTGCGGCGCCACCCGGACGTGCTGGCCGAGCTGGTCAGAGAAGTCGACGAGGGCGGCAGCGATTTCCGCAGAGCCACGATGTTGGAGGTGCTGCGAGTACGGCCCGTCATCGACTTGCCCGGCCGACGGGTGAGTGCACCACACTTCGATCTCGGCGCGTGGCGGATTCCGCGCGATCACAACGTCTTTGTCAGCCTCGCCGACCTGCATGAGAATCCGGAGATCTTCCCTCACCCCGAAAGATTCGATCCGAATCGCTTCCGGGACACCAAACAGCCGGCACCGGGATGGCTGGCGTTCGGAAATGGAGTACGCCGGTGCATGGGTGCTGACTTCGCACTCAACGAAATCGATATCGTGCTGCGGACTATCCTGCAGAACTTCCAGATCCACACCGACTCTGCCGCCGACGAGAAGGCGCATTTCCGCGGGGTCACCTACGCCCCGAAACGCGGCGGCCGCGTAGTACTCACCCGGCGAAAGTAGCCCACGATGTCGACTCAGATGATCAGCCCATTGCGCGCGCAACGACTCGACATTCGATGCAACGTCGTTGACGTTGTTCTCTCCAACGTGGCGAACCACCTTGTCTTCTTCTTCGAGCGGCGACTCGATACGAGAGGACTCGCCGACGCGTTTGCGCACGCGCTCGAGAATCTTCCGATCTTCGCCGGGCGAATGGCCCTGGCCGGGGGCGCCTTGCGAATTCGATGCAGGGGGCAGGGCGTGCCCTTCACCTCTGTGTCGTCTGATCGCTCACTCCACGAGGCGATCCGGTCGGTGGCAGGGGACAACGGCGACTGGCTCGTCGACCCGGTGAACGGCGCAACGGCACGGTGGGGATTCGGCCCGCTGTGCAAGGTACGTGTCACGCAACTTGCCGACGATACGACCGCGATCGGTGTGTCGTTCCACCACGCGATCGGCGACATGCAGACGTTGATGTTCTTCATGAACGCGTGGTCGGCCGCCGCTGCAGGCAAGCCGCTTCCTGAGCCGGTGATCGTCGAAGACCGCGCTGCTTACCTCGACGAGCATCTTCCCGCCGATGGCGCCCGTGAACCGGGGGTGCGTTGCCTCGGACTCGCAGAGACTGTTCGCAGCCTGCTGTACCTGGCAACGGATGGGCGCAAGCAGCGGACGCTGAGTCTCTACTTCGGAGACGAAGAAATCGTCCGTATGCGCGAAGCTTACGAAAACCGGACGGGATTATCTGTGAACGACGTTGTGTGCGCGCATGTTTCGGAGGCGCTCATGCACGCCGATCCCGTGGTGGATCGTCGCACCCTCGCCATCTCGGTGAATACGCGGAATCGGTGTGGCCTGGATCCGATGCTCGTCGGAAATATCCTCTCGGCGTTGAACGTCGACATACCGCGCGGAGAGTCCGCGCGTTCGATTGCCGAACGCATCCGCCATCACGTGGACCACTTCGCCGACGAACACTGCGACATGCGCATCAACCAACAGTTCCTGGACACGGCAGGTAAATGGCGGGGCGCCCGCTGCGTGGCCATCGGCTTCAATCCGGCCCAATGGAATCCGCTCATCACGAACGTGAGCGGCTTCGGCGTGTATGGCCTCAATTTCGAGGACACCTCGGCCACCTACTGCACGCTCGTGATGAAAGTACCCGTTGCAGGCTACGGCTCCCTGATGGAAGGGCTAGACGGCCACGGACTGGTCTTTCAAATGACGTTGCCGCCCAAAGACTTCGAGGTCATGTCGAGTCCCGCGATGCGCGAGCACCTACACAGGTTTCGTCATCCAGACGACGATATTCCACGACTGCACCGTGAAGTTCACAGATAGCTTGCGGGCGAGGGTCAACTGCTTCGCAGTATCTCCACCGTCTCCAGTCGCCGCGCATGGATCACGGGATACACCGCGGCCGCCAGGACGAGAATGAATACCGCTTCCGCAGCGGTCCGCAACGCCAACGGCAGTACGCCCCATTCGATCGTGATGCCGTAGAACACCGGTGAACCCAGCGACCAGAGATAGGTGACTCCCATCCCCCCGAGCACGGCGAGTCCGGCGACCAGCACGCCGAGCAATCCGGCGTTGGCGACGATCACGGCCCGTTCCTGCCCAGTGGTCATTCCGATCGCCCGCAACGCGGCTCGCTCACGCTTGCGCTGCACGAGTCCCAACACGAACACATTCAGCACGCTCAAGGCGGCGGCCGCCATCACCACATACCCCGCGATCGTGAACGGCTCCAAGAAGCGGGTGATGCCGCTGGTGGCCACTGAGCGCCACCGATCGTTGTCGTACACAGACAGTCCGGCGCCGAGGTTGAGGAAATCGTCGCGGTGATCGGATGCATCAGTGGCAGACGGATAGTTCACCGCGACCTGATCGCGTACAGCCGCCCAATCGGACCGCGCCAATTTCTCGGAGACCAGAACGATGTCTCCCACGGCGGCGTCATTGATCATCCGTGGATGAAAGATCCCCGCCACCCGGTACCGCTTCGGCCCACCGACGGTAGGCAATTCGACGGTGTTGCCCGCGGCAACGCTGAGCCGGCTGGCGGCGATCTCGCTCAGGCCGATGTCCCCGTCCTGCAAACCCCGCCAGAACCCGTCAGCATCGTTCGTCGGTTCATAGAGCGCCTGGCTGTACCAATCGCCCGGGGTTACGCCCGAGACAAGGCGCGACAACGTCCCCGACGAGATCGTCGAACGCCAGCGCGACGAGACGCTCCGACCGTCGGCGGCGCCGGTCACCAACTCGAACGTGGACTCCGAAAGCCAGCCGTCGCGCTGATCGAGCACCGATTGCGGGGTGATCAACAACGCGGCAGGTAGCCGGTCAGCCTTCTGCGCGGCAATCTGCTCGGTACCCAGCAGTTGCATGCTGTGTGAGCCGATGGCACCGCTGGTGCCCTCGGTGAGTAGCGCGGCGGACAGAGCGAACAGAAGCGTGTAGCGCCGAAAATCGGCACCAAGCGGACGACCGACTGCCGGACGCGCGATCGTCAGCAAGCCGATCGCCAGCGCGGCGAAACGCGGTGCGATCCACGCTGTCACCAACACCACCCCGCACAATCCCACCGCCATTCCGTTGATGCCCGCATTCAGCGGCAGCGACCCGTGCTCGAATACCTTCAACACGACGGCGGAGGCCACCAGCGCACCGACGCCGACGACCAGTGGCCATGCCGGGATCCTTCTGGCGCGCCGCACTCCGCCGACGCTCGCCATCGACGCCAACGGCCCCTCGCGGACCAACCGAAGAGCCGGCCCGGTCATCGCGAGGATTCCAGAGACAGTGCCCGCGACCGCCCCGATCACGATCAAACTCGGCGTGAAATGAGTTGCTATCGCTCCGCCAGAACCGGCCAGCATGGTATGCCCGAAGCGGTCCACCAAATACGTCCCGAGCAGGAATCCGCTCGGCACCCCCGACAGTCCGCCGAGAAAGCCCACCACAGCGCCCTCGCCGAGCATCCCGGCGAGCAACCCGAGGGGCCTGGCGCCGATCGCGCCGATGGTCCCCAGTACCGCTCGGCGGTCCTCGACGGCCAACAGGATGGTGTTCATGGATATGAGGAAGCCGATCAGGATGCCGGCCAGAACATTCAGGTTGAAGCTCTGTGTTGCGTTCTCGAACACGGCGGGTTGACGTGACCGCGGCGGACTTGCGGTGGCAATGCCGGCGATGACGCGGTCGACGTCGTCCTTGATCACAGCGCCCTGTCGCGGCAAAACGAAGGCAGCCGTCGCGTAACCAGTTGAGCCGAGCAGGCTCGTCGCGATGTCCATCGTGGGGGCGAGCAGCACGTAGCCGCCGTTGATGCCCTCGACACGGTCGAATTCCGGGAAAGTCCAACCGAGGTGCGCCGAACCTGGCGGCAGACCCGGGATATGCAACTCATCGCCGAGCTTCAGGCCGTGCCGTTGCGCGATGACTGTCGGAATCTGCAGTGGCGCACCGGGTCCGGCTGCCGGCTGCTGGTCGTGGGCGCGCTGCTCGCAGTTGAAGGAGCCGACCAGCAGCTCGATCTGACACGAACCGCCGAGCAGAAAGAATCCGTGAGATTCGCCGCCGACGTCGACAGGCGTCAACCCGGCGACAATCGGGATTACCGCCTGTGCCCCCGCCACCTCGGTGTGCAAACGGTTGACCGTCTCAATGGGCAAGCGGCCGCTGACGTTCGGCGTGACCTCGACGACCCCGACGTCTGCGGCGTGGGTGAGAGACGGGCCGAATGCATCGAACGGTCGGGCAAGCTCGAACTTGAGAACCAACGTGCCAAGCACCACCGTCACGCCCAGCGCGACACCGATCACGCTGAGCAGTGTCCGGCGCCAGTCGGCGATCAACGCGGCCAAGTGGATTCGCCGGAATGACTGCCATCCGGAGCGTAGTGCGCGCATCACGGCTCCGCGGGATCGGCGGCGTAGGCACGCCCGTCGACAAGGTGCAGCTCGCGTGAGCCGTAGCTCGCCGCGACCTGGTCGTGTGTCACCATGACGACCGCCGCGCCCTCTTCGTCCGAGAGCGAACGCAGGATCTCCAATACCTCGCGCGACGAATGGCTGTCTAGATTTCCGGTCGGTTCGTCGGCGAGAATGAGCGACGGCCGGGCCACCAGCGCACGCGCGATCGCCACCCGTTGCATCTGGCCGCCCGACAGTTCGGCGGGCAGATGCGTGGCCCGGTCGCCGAGCCCCACCCGGTGCAGCAGCTCCTCAGCTCGTGCGTCCGCCGATCGGGCAGCGATGCCGTCCAGCACAAGCGGCAACGACACGTTCTGGACTGCGGTCAACATCGGCACCAAGTTGAAGAACTGGAACACGAATCCGAGGTTGCGTCGCCGGAACGCCGCTCGCGCACCGGCGCTCATCGTCCACATGTCCTGTCCGTCGAGAGCCACCGTGCCGGTGTCGGGCGCATCCAACCCACCGGCAATATGCAAAAGGGTCGATTTGCCCGCTCCCGACGGTCCGGTCACAACTACGAATTCGCCTGCGTTCAAGGTGAAGTCGAAGTCGACGAGCACACGCACATGCTCGTCGCCCCTGCGGTAGGTTTTGTCGACTCCCTCGAGTTGCAATACCGGCTTCACGCGGGGACCGCCGCGATATCCGCGTATGTTCCGTCACGAAACATCGAATCAGCCCTTTCCCGTATGGGATTTGTGACCGATCGATCGTCACTCGCGTATACGACGGCGGGCGCAGTAGCGGCCTACTGCAATCTCGCCGGCAGGGATCCCCCGTGGTCCTAGGTGTATTCACGGCTGTCCGCCTGGCGACGCCGCCGGGGCGGCCTATGTGCCCGGATCGCGTACGGCTGCGACCACGTCCCGAATGGTCTCGATCACCAGGTCCGGCTGGTCCTGGTGGATGTTGTGACCGCTCTCGGTGGCGACCTCCAGCCGGGCATCGGGGACCAGGGTGGCCAGATCCTGCTGCAACGCACTCATGATCCCTTCCATCTTGTCGCTCGGCCAGCCCGGAAATGGGTCGGCGAACGGCTTGCCATGGGCCAGCACGGCCAGCGGCATCGGGCGCAGCGGCGCATCCTGGCGCGCCGCACGTACCTGGCCGGTGGTGGCGTCGTCCGCCAACGGGGCGGTGTACCACTGCTCCGCCTCCGGATACGCATCGAGGAGTTCTTGATTGGTGACGGTGAGCGCTTCGAACTCCGCCCACTGTTCCGGCGACAGGGCCTCCTGGAAGCGCAGCCACACATCCTCGTGGGTGGAGTCCAACAGCACCATGCCGACCACTTGGTCCGGGTATTCGCTGGCATAAAGCCGCACCACCAGACCGCCCGCGGAGTGGCCGACCAGCACGTAGGGACCGGGGATCGCGGCGGCGCCCAGCAGGGCGTGCAGGTCGTTGACCCGGTCTTGGGTGGTGCGCGGCTGGAGAACCGGGTCGCTGCGGCTGGGGAAAAACAGCGGCCCGGTCGGATCGAGGGAAGGATTGCGCTCAGTGAGCGTGCCCGGACGGTCATAGGCGCAGACACGGGTGAACGCCGCGACGCCGGGGAGGACCATCGTGCGCGTGCCCGCCCGCTCCTGCAGGTCCCGGGTCCAGACGTCGGCGCGGCCGCCTGCGCCGGATTCCAGGATCACCGTGGGGCTGCCCTGCCCGCGACACTCCAGGTACAGCGATCGACCGCCGATATCGACCAGCCCGGCGAAGTTTCCCCATGCCGGGGACGCAACTGCTTTCGGCGCGAGGTCGAGGGCCGGGGCGCCGACGGTAGCGAGCACGGTGGCCAGGACGACCGCGGAGACTACGGGAACGCGATCCATACCGATCCTCCTTGGCAGGCGCCCCTTTCAACGATAGAACCGCTGCGCCCCGTGTCAGGGGTATCGGGCTCCGAGATGTCCGGGTGGGTTTCTCACGGCATACCGATAGAAGTCGGCGTTGTCGAGCTGAGATGCCGCTGTCTCGTCGACGACGATCGTGACATGGGGATGCAGCTGGAGCACCGATGCGTATGAGATCCACCGACGACGGCGTCGAGCTGAACGCAGCGGAGTAGGACGAGAACGCGTCTACCAGCGAAAGTCGACCACCCAGCCCCGTATGCGACACTGCTTCTCGAGAGACTGGAGGGATTTATGTCCGGCTGGATCACGAGAAGCCGCTTCGTGGCAGTGAAGGCAGCGGTAGTGGCTTCGATGTTGAGCTGCGTTCTGGTACTGAGTTCTGTTCCCGCGCTGGCGGATCCGGATCTAGCTCCCGGCGGTCCGGTCGCGGGGCAGGATCCGACGCCATTCACCGGCGAGGCGCCGTTCGGGCCGCCGAGCTTTGCGCCTGCGAACGGCGCGACGGTGGGTGTGGGCCAGCCGATCATCATCAATTTCCCCGGACTGGTCGATGACTCCGGCGCGGCCGAAAACGCTGTACACGTCTCTTCGGTTCCGCCGGTACCCGGCAAGTTCTACTGGATGTCGCCGACGCAGCTGCGCTGGCGCCCGCTGAGCTTCTGGCCCGCCCACACCGCGGTTACCGTCGACGCGGGTGGCACAGTGTCCAGCTTCCGTACGGGAGATGCGTTGGTGGCGACGGCCGACGACGCCACGCACCAGCTGACCGTTACCCGCAACGGGACCGTGGAGAAGACCATCCCGATGTCGATGGGTATGTCAGCCGGCGGTCACCAAACCCCGAACGGCACGTACTACGTTCAAGAGAAGATGCCTTCGGTGGTGATGGATTCCTCGACCTACGGGGTTCCGGTCAACTCGGCGTACGGGTACAAGACGACAGTCGAGCTAGCCGTCCGATTCGACGACATCGGCGACTTCGTCCACAGCGCTCCATGGTCAGTGGACGACCAGGGGAAGCGCGATGTCAGCCATGGCTGCATCAACATCAGCCCCACCAACGCAAAGTGGTTCTTCGACAACTTCGGCGCCGGTGATCCCATCGTCGTCAAGAACTCCAGCGGCGGCACCTACGGCAGGCACGATGGCTCCAACGACTGGCAGCTTTAGCTTCTTTCGCGGCTAACGACCCGGCTCGTTACACGCCTACAGTCCCGCCTCGGAGTCGGCGAAGCGGTAAAGCAAGCGGCGGAAAGGCCTCTGCGGGCTGCCGCCTATGCCATCCTCGTGATCGAGGATCGAGGGGACACAGATGATCTCGAGGTTCGTTCGGCGACTGGGCGGCGTGCTTGCGTGCGCCGTGGTTGCCGCATGCAGCGCGTCGCAACCCGCCGCCCCCTCCAACACAGGGCCGGAGGACCTGAACTACTCCCGGCAGATGCCGACCATCGCCACCGGTGACTTGGCCGCGCGCGGCACCGTGACGAGCTCATCGGACCAGACGCCGTTCGATTTGAGCGAGCTGCCTGCCGGCTCAACGGCACACACGATGGTGTACCGATCGATATCCGGCATCACTGGTTCGCCCGCTGTGGTGTCGGGCGCGGTGTTCACTCCGCCGGGCGACCCACCGCCCGGAGGATGGCCTGTCATCGGCTACGCCCATGGAACCGTCGGGGTAACCCCCGACTGTGGGCCAACGTCGGATTCCCGCCTGCTCGGCGACATCACTTCGGTGGCGATACAGCTCAACCTTGGCTACGCCGTGGCATACACCGACTACGCGGGTCTCGGCAAGCCCGCCGGGTCAAGTCAGGACTCGGCGACACCGCATGCTTACCTGGAGCCAAAGTCGGCCGCTTTCAATCTCATCGACGCGGTGCGAGCCGCCCGCACGGTGGTGCCGCAGCTGTCGTCGCGCTGGGTGGCATTGGGATCGTCGCAGGGCGGCGAGACCGCCTGGGCGACCGCCGAATATTTTGCGGCTTACGGCCAGGGCACCGATCTGCTTGGCGCCGCGGCGCTGGTTCCCACGGCCGACATGGTTGGACTGGTGCAGCGGGCCGAATCCTCGACGTTGACCAACGACCAGATGTTCCTGTACCCGAATGTGGTCGAGGGTTTGGCATCGGTAGACAAGGCAATCGATCCGAACGACTACCTGCACGGCGTTCTCCGCGACGAGAAAGCGACGTTGCTCGCCTGCCGCCCGCCTGCCTCTCAGAGCAAGGACGCCCTGGCTGCCAAATTCGTCCCGACCGACGCCAAGCCGTCGTCGCCCGCCGCGGCCGACCGGCTGAGGCAGCGGCTCACCTCCTACGCGCTGCCCCAGCAGCCAACCAAAATCCCGCTGTTGGCGATCTATGGTGGATCGGATCAAACCGTTCCCCCGGAATGGACCGAGGTCGCCATGGGCCGGGCCTGCGCGCTGGGCGACACCATTTTGCGGATCCGCCTGCAAGACCAGGGACACAGACTTGATCCCGGTGCGGCCTTGGGCCAGTGGATCGCCGATCGATTCGCCGGCGTCCCTGCCGTCGGCAACTGCTGACCCCGATACCGCGCTACCAGGACGCCAGTGCGGCCTTGGCCGCAGCGAGGGTTGCGGCCGAACTCGTGAGCCGCCAGTCGGGCGCATCCGGGTTGCCGTCGACCTCGAACCAGATAAGTCCGCGCACGTCGGTGCCGGCAAGCCAGCCGACGAAATCGGAGATCCAGCGGGATTTGTCGCCGCCTTGGTCGCCGCACCCGACCTCGTTGATCCAGAACGGTTTACCCGGCGCGAGTTGAGCGACAAGCGGCAACGTAGTGCCGAAAAGCTCAGCGGGCGGGGTCCATTGATGGCCCGGCCGATCGCCGAAGTTGTAGCCGTCGATGCCGACGATGTCGACGAAGTCGTCGCCGGGATAGCACTGTGAGATTGCCTCGGCATCACCGTTGATGATGACGTTCGGGCACCACACCCACTCCACGCGCTTGGCGCCCGCGTCCTCGAATATGCCGCGGACTCTGCGGTAGGCCGCGACGTAATCCTGCGGCGAGCCGCCCGGTGATCCCGCCGCCCACGGGTACCAGTCTCCGTTCATTTCGTGTGCGAACCGAAGCCGGAACGGCTTGTCATAGGAGGCCGCCTGCTCGGCCCAGGTGCGCACATAGCTGTCGTATCGACCGCCTGCGATCTCTCCGGCGGTGTATGCCGCCTGGTGCTTGCCGGCACGGGGATCCCAGGGTTCCCACGTCAACTCCGGGGTGCAGCCCGCGCCGGCGGCGGCATCCAGCAACGTGGTGGGCAGCGACCTCTCCCAGACGAATGCCTCGTAGACGGTCAGCACGTCCAGGTGCTTGCCCAATTGCTGCGCGGCGGCCTGTGAGCGCTGCACCGTCGCGTCGTCGAGACCGGTTGCCGCCAGCCCGAACTGGCGTGACGGGCGAGGTTGGCTTGGTTGGCTTGGTTGGCTTGGATCGGTGCGTTGGCATCCGCCAGCGGCCATCACGGTGAATGCCGCCAGGGGGATCGATGCGAGCAGGCTGCGACGCGACACCCTCGCCGCCTGTCCGCTGGGCAACGACACCTCCTGACCGTCATGTGTCCGGCAGAGACACACCCTACGGGACGGCCGAGAGACCCGCCGACGTCAGCGGCCGCTCAGGTCGATTCCCTTGTCCTTGATCTGCGCTTGGACAGCCGGCAGCAGCGCCTTGACCGCGGTCGCTGTCAGGTGCGAGTCGTCGCGGTAGAGCAACGTGCCGTTGCGCACAGCGCGGCATTTGTTGTTCTCGCACAGGTATGCGTTGAGGTCGAGCACCGGGATGTCGAGGTTCTGGCCCCGAACCTGGTCGGTGACAATGGGTTCGGTACGGGGGGTGTTGTTCAGGTTGAAGTCGCACGCGGACCAGTTGTCGGTTGCACCCGAGATGCATTCGGGCATGTTCTTGTTCGGGTACGGCGTATCGCGCAAGTAGATCAACTTCGCGCCCGTCGCCCGCAGTTGGTTCAGCGTTTGATCCCAGGCGGTCTTGAATTCCTGATAGTCGGGCACGTACGTGGACAGCGAGCTGATCACGATGTACTTGGGTTTCAGCGCGATGATCGCTTTGACGCTGTCCTCGCGCCAGCCGAGGCAGTCTGACTTCGTGAACGGGTCGGTGCGGCCGTCCCTGGGTTGCAGGGCGGCGACCGGGCATGCCGCTTTGGTGAATTGGTTGAGCCGCCAATTGTTTTCCTTGGCGACGACCTGAACCACCGGCAGCCACTGTTGTGCGTGGCTGTCACCGAACAGCACCGCTGGCACGCCGTCTGCCGGGCCATCCACGCAGGTGCTCGGTTGTTCACGCTTGCCAAGCGGAATTAGGCACTCGTCGCGGTCGGGCCGATCGTCGAAGGCCTTGAACGGGTTGGGTGTGACCGGTCCCGACTTCGCGCCGGTGTCGGCGCCGAAAACGGATTCGAAGCTGACCGAGGCATTGGACGAAGTCGCGCCGCTGGCCAGGTTGACCGCCAGGACACCGAGGGTCATCGTCACCGCGGCGGCCACGATGGTGCCGGTGAAACCGACCGACAGCGAGGCCTGCAGGTTGCGCTTCAGTTCGCCCGACGACATGATCGGGCGTTCCAGCAGTGCGGTGGAGGCCCACGCCAGCACCAGTGCAGCCATGGTCACGCCCACCAACGTCAGCCAGCTGGTGTTGTGGGTGTAGCTCTTGAACAGCACCAGGGCGGGCCAGTGCCACAGATACCAGCCGTAGGAGACCTTGCCCAGCCACCGCAAGGGCCGCGCCGAGAGGAACCATCCGACGGTGGGCCTGCTGTTGGCGGCCACCTGTCCGGCCACAATTATCGCGGCGGCACCGAGCGTCGGTAACAGCGCGGCCACGCCCGGATAGGGGGTGGTGTGGTC
This sequence comes from Actinomycetota bacterium, assembly GCA_046735135.1. Taxonomy (GTDB): domain Bacteria; phylum Actinomycetota; class Actinomycetes; order Mycobacteriales; family Mycobacteriaceae; genus Mycobacterium. The sequence goes on along the minus strand of JBKPSU010000127.1, from coordinate 9,229 downwards.
GTAGGCCACCGTCGCCACCAGCACTGCCACCAGTCCCGCCCAACCGAGTACCCACATCGCCAGTCGCACGGACACTCTTGTGATCAAGCCGGTAAGCAGCGGGCCGGCAACGGCGACGATTCCACCGACGCCGAATTGCCACGCGCGCGTGTGGGTCGCCATATAAGACAGGGTGGGATCGCTGGCCGTGAAGTGCACCGACGCCAACATGGACACGACGGTGACCACGGCGATTCCCCAGCCGACGACCATGCGGGTGGACCATCGCATGCGCCTGGCCAGCATGGCCAGCGCCACCAACAGCACGGGCCAGATGAAGTAGAACTGTTCCTCGATGGAAAGCGACCAGAAGTGCGTGGCAACGCTGTCGTCTGACGCCCCCGCAAGGTAGTCCTTGCCCGCCGCGATGAAGCGCCAGTTCGCGAAGTTCATCGTTGCAGCCAGCAGATCGAGTGCCTGGCGGAAGACCGAGAGCAGCGGCATCAGGAACCAAACGGCTATCGCCGTCGCGATGATGGTCACGGCGGCCGGGGGGATGATGCGGCGGGCGCGGCGAGCGTAGAAGCCCCTGAACGACACCCGTCCGTTGCGCTCGAACTCACGCAGCAGCAGGCCAGTGATCAGGAAACCCGAGATGACGAAGAACACGTCGACGCCCACAAAGCCGCCGGCCATGTGCGGCACACCCGCGTGAAACAGCACGACCAGCGCGACGGCGATGCCTCGCAGGCCTTCGACATCGTTGAAGAAACGGTTCTCCGATTTCTTGGTCTTGGACTTCGACGGCTGTGGCGGGACGACGACGGTGGTCGGATGCCGGTCTACGCGGTGAGGCGCTGGCACTGGCTTACTGGCGGTACGGGATATCCGCGGCAGCTGAATGCGCTCGGTCTGGGCGGTCGCGCTGCTCAGCCCGGAGCGATACCTGACGGTCGGTTCTTCCCAGTACGTAGTCATGAGGAAATCGTCGCGTTTTCGCAGTACGGGCGTAATCGCCGGCAAGCCAGATTCCACTGCTTGAAGGGAAGGGTTTTCTATCCCGCTGGTAAGGGGCCCGGTCCAGCCACGGCGGAAGCCAACCACCGCTCGAGTGGTTTCACCGCGGGGCACGACTCCTCGACAGCTATGGGTTGACGTTCAGGACCGGCGTCTCGAGGCTTTCACCCCGAAAGTGTTATGTCACAAAGGGTTCGGTGCGCCAAACGCCGTGATCGTCAAATTCAGGAGCTCCACGGAATCATCAAGTCGAACCACCCCGACGCGACGGCCGCGGCCAGAACCAGCGCCAGTGTGTAGCACACCGCCTCATAGGCGGAGATCCGATGTGGATTGCGCCGCTTTGGTGCAGGGCTGTCTTTGCTTGCTGGTGCAGCAGCGCCGTCCCTCCGGGATCCGAAGAGCTTGCCGAGGGATGGCATGAGGATCTTGAGGAACTCGAAAAGCAACGGCAGCGCGAGATAGGTGTAAAGGCCCACGAACATCGCCATCAGCCAGTACTGGCGCACCCCGTAGGCGTGTATGTCGTAGACGACGACGCTCCAGAAGGGCACGAGCGACAGCACGATCGCAACGGCACCCAAGCGGCTGATGCTGCGTGCCAGGGGATTGGGGCGATTCATCGCGCCGGTGGGAACCCATCCTGCTGAGCGGCCGCGCAGTTTGTGCATGATCGCAATGAGGTGGGCGTAGCTATAGGCCATCTGCAGGCGCAGGACTTCAAACCGCCAGCGGCTCTTGGACACCACCGGTATCACCACCAGATACACCCAGAGTCCGACGAGGAAGGGCACGAACTGTGCGGGCTGGACTTGGGTCGGGAAAAACGCGGCCATGATCATGCCGGGAAGGTAGAGCGCGAGGACGTTGACGGCGGTGGTGATGTAGTAGAACAAGCCCGCCCAGAAGCAGAGCCGTTGCCGCAGGGTCATTTTCACCCGGGAGCCGTCAAGCTTCGCGTTGTGCAGCTTGACCAGCGACCCGTTGCACCACCGGTACTGCTGGTTGAGGAAGCCCGCCATGTCACCTGGGCACAGGCCGCGTGAGACCACGATAGGTACGTAGCGGGTCTGGAAGCCGGCCTGCATCAAATGCAGCCCGGTGTGAATGTCTTCGCTGTGCTCGATCTGCGCGAATCCGCCGGTCGCTTCGAGGGCCTTGCGTCGATACAGCGCGCAGGTGCCGACGCAGATCGCAGCGTTGAACCGGTCCCGCGAGGGCAGGATCCAGCGGTAGAACAACTCTTGGGTGGAGCCGGCCGTGCGCTGAATCCAGTTCAGGTTCTCGCTGCTGTCGAAGTACTGCGGGCTCTGCACGATGCCGACGGCCGGGTCATCCATGTACGGCACCAGGTGCCGCAGGAAATCGGGCCGCGGGCAGAAGTCAGCGTCCAGAATCACGATGTGGTCGCCCGACGTGCGAGCGAACGCGTACTGAAGATTGCCGGCCTTCTTCAGGTGCCCACGATTCGGGCGCACGACGTAGTCAAACCCGAATTGTGCGGCCAGGTCCCGGACCTCGCCACGATCGCCGTCGTCGAGAACGTGAACTTCGACCCTGCCCGCCCACTCCATCGCCTTGACGTGCGTGTAGGTGTTGCGCAGAACCGCCACGTCCTCTCCGTACGTGGGAAGAAAGACATCGATGCTCGGCACCGGGCCTGACGGAGCCCAGCCTTCGACAAGCGCGCGGTGTGTCTTCGCCGAGACCCGCCTGGTGTTGAAGCTGGTCAGCGACGAAAGTAGGGTGCCAATCACGTTGAGCCCCAGCACGATCAGCATGGGCCATAAAACTGCGATCGACGCGAGTGCGAAATGCAGCAGACTCCATCCCGCGAGCACATAGGCGGCCATCAGCAGGACCTGCACCCAGCGCATCTGCGCTCCGAAGTAGGAGTAGACCTCGTTGTCGCCGGGAGGGGCGACCAGACCTTCTGCTTCGACTTCGACGGCCTGTTCGGCGAGCTGTCGGGTGCCCAGCACCGCCAGATCACTTCGGACTATCCGCTCCGTGACAGGCTCGTGCAGCGCCAGCCGCTCGGTGACGGGCTCGGGCAGCGCCTTGATGGGGCCGGCCCACATCGTTTCGGTACCACGATGGCCGGGGCGCCGGTCGTGTCGACGCGGGTCGGGTCGATGGGAGTCGTGGCGGGGGTCTGGCCGGTGCACGTGGCGGCGCGTGTCGGACCGGTTCAGGTCGTCGCGCGCCGATGTGCGGCTACGGAACGTGTGGGGCTTCTGCGCGAGGGGCATGGCGCCGGCCGGGACCGTGACTTCGGGCGGGCCGGGGCGAAGGCTCGTCGTCTCTTCGCAGTACGTAGTCATGAAAATATGGTCGCGATCGGGGAGTGCTTCCGTAATCGCCGGGAAGCCAGAGTCCACTACCGAAGGGGAAGTGTTTCCTATCCGTCTGGTAAGCAATTGGGCTTCGCTCAGCCGCGAAGCCAACGATCCGAACACGTCTCAGCGTTGGCAGTGGTGGAGCCGGAGTCCCTGGCAGACAGGTCGCCGTACGACAGCCCTCAGGACTTCGAATTTGTTTCCGGCGACGATGAATGGCGCTATGCGCCGAAGCGAAGCGTGATATCCCGGGGACCGGTCGACCCCGGGACCCGCCGACGGCACTGCATAGTGACCGCCTGTCGCCCGCTCGCCTCGAGGGCGGCGGGCGATGAACCGCGAACATGTTGATCGTCAACAGCACCCTGAGGCGCTCTGGGAAGAGCGCACCCAGGGGCGGCGTCAGCGCTCGACGGTGCTCTTGAAAAAGTTCGGGAAGTCGAGCGCGTAAGAGTTGATTACGGTCGCTGTCACCGGGCCCCGCAGGCGCGCGAGTTCGGCCGTCATTTCGCCGATACGGTGATCTTGGTTAGCAATCGTTTGGCGTGCGGCACCGAGTTGGCGTTCGCGATCGGCGAGCTTGTGTTCGGCGGCCTGGCGGCGCTGCTCCGACTCGCGTAAAAGACGGCGCAGCTCATCGATTTGTGCGCCCGGTGTTACTGGCATCATGACGTCATCACTTTCTTCCTGTGTCGCGGTACGCGATCGTGCATTGAGGTGGGGATCCCGGTAGCGCCCGGGCTGCCATGCGGTTCCCCGGCCGCTCTGTTGCCGGCGCCTCCGGCTCTGTTGCATCAGCTCCACGTTCATTTCGGCTACTCCTTCTCCTAGCGCCGCGGTCTAGACAGTCCGCCGCTGAACCGCGCCGTGCAGGGGCAGGTATGCGTGGCCACAGTCCAAAAGCCTTGGTTCAGAACCAGTTACGCGCACCAACGGGAATCGGTTGCCGTACCGATCGCCAATTGGCGTGCGGTTCTTTCCAGTCGTAGCCATGAGGTAAATAGTCATGCTCGAGCCCGGGGTTCCGTAATCGCTGGGAAGCCAGATTCCAGTCGTAAAAGGGAAGGGTTTCCTATCCGACTGGTAAGTAGCCCGGCATCGCCTCCCGCACGGGGTTGGGCCCGGCCCGTACAAAAGGTCTCTAGCGCCGGGATGAGTTCGCGGTTGGAGGGCGAGCTGCAGTTCGACCTGGAAGGCGAGCCGTCGCGCGTCATCCGAGCCGGGGAGGCGTTCTGGGAACCCGGCGGCGACGTTATTCACTATTCGAACGCCAATAACCGTGACGACATCAGGTGCCGCTATACGGTCACGATGCTCGGTTCCGGGACAGCCAATGCTCATCCTCGTCGACGAAGAGGAACTGCAAGCGCGCAGACACAAAACGGCCGCGCCGGAGTGGAGCCTCCTATCGGGATTGAACCGATGACATTCCGCTTACAAGGCGAACGCTCTACCACTGAGCTAAGGAGGCCTGCGGGCCACTACTTTATCGTGGAGGCCTAACGGCATTTCACTCGTCGGCGTCGATGATCCGTTGCGAGCGGACCGGGGTCGAAGACCGACGCGGCCGGCGGCCCGGAATCGGGATCCGATCGGCGATACTGCTCAGCGGGTTGACCACCTGGCTGAGCGTGATGACGGCCTCGCGCAGCGTCTCGATCGTCGGCGCCAGCGCCTCGAGGCCGGGTGTGAGGCGGTTCAGCGTGTCGGCCACATCGGCCAGCTGCTCGAGCGGCCCGTTTCTGGCAGTCAGCTTGTCGACCAGTCCGCCCTCAGCGAGCAGGCGATCGGCCAAACCGTCCTCGGCCAGCAACCGCTCGACCAGGCCGTCCTCGTCGAGCAACTGGTCGACCAGGCCGCCCGGCTCGATCGCCCGCATCAAGCCACCGTCCTCCTGTGTCAGCCGGTCCAGCACTCCGCCCGGCATCGTCAGCTTGTCCACAACGCCGCCCGGCTGCAGTAGCCGATCCACCGGCCCGCCCGGCGTCAGTGCCCGGCCCAGCGGCTGGTCCTCGTCCATCAGCCTGGCCAGCCGGTTTGCCCGCTCGACCGCCTCGTCGATCCCCAGCATGTGGGCCACCGAACCCGAGCCCGCTCGTGCTCGGTCATTCGCCTGACCGACGGTTCGCTGCGCCAGACTCAAGGCGCCGTTCGCAACGTTGAGACCCGTCTCGGCCGCAGCAAGCCCGACGCGGACCGGGGCGGTGGCCAGATCGACCAGGTTCTTGCCGAGGTTCATGACCTCAGTGTATGGGTCCAGCTACCGGCACCCATCGGGCCACGTAGGAGAGGATAATGAGACTCACAGGAAGTTGACAGCTGCTCTGCAGTCTCATTGGCAGGAAATTGGGAGACATTGAGTCGATGGCCATGGCTGCACTCCCAGAAAGCGTCCCTGAGGCGCGCGTCCTCGTCGTGGACGATGAGACCAACATCGTCGAACTCCTCTCGGTGAGCTTGAAGTTCCAGGGCTTCGAAGTGCACACCGCCTCCAACGGCCCCGCGGCGCTCGACAAGGCCCGCGAAGTGCGCCCCGACGCGGTGATCCTCGACGTGATGATGCCCGGCATGGACGGCTTCGGAGTGCTGCGCCGACTGCGCGCCGACGGCATCGACTCACCCGCGCTGTTTCTGACCGCCCGCGACACGTTGCAGGACAAAATCGCAGGTCTGACGCTCGGCGGCGACGACTACGTCACCAAGCCGTTCAGCCTCGAAGAAGTGGTCGCCCGGCTGCGGGTCATCCTGCGCCGCTCCGGCAAGGGTACCGAGGAGCCGCGCAGCGCCCGGCTGACCTTCGCCGATATCGAACTCGACGAGGACACCCACGAAGTCTGGAAGGCCGGCGAGCCGGTTTCGCTGTCGCCGACAGAGTTCACGCTGCTGCGCTACTTCATCATCAACGCAGGCACGGTGCTGTCCAAGCCCAAGATCCTCGACCACGTCTGGCGCTACGACTTCGGCGGCGACGTCAACGTCGTCGAGTCCTATGTGTCCTATCTGCGCCGCAAAATCGACACCGGCGAGAAGCGCCTCCTGCACACGCTGCGTGGCGTTGGCTACGTTCTGCGTGAACCTCGCTGATTTCTGGCGAACAATAGGGGTATGGCACGACTGCGCGGACGCGGTGTACCGCTACGGGTTGGGCTGGTCGCCGCGACCCTGGTGCTGGTGGGCTTCGGTCTGCTCGCATCAGGCATCGCCGTCACCTCGATCCTTCGCCATAGCCTGATCAACCGCGTCGACCAGACTCTGCTCGACGCCTCCCGAAGCTGGGCGCAGGCGCCGCGGCGGATGCCGATGCCGCCGATGGAAGGTCCCAACCCCGCCCGCCCGCCGTCGAACTTCTATGTGCGCGGCATCGACGCCGACGGCCACATCTGGATGGCCGTGAACGACCGCGCCGCCGAACCCGCGCTGCCCGCCGACAACGACGTCGGGCCGGAGCCGGTCACGGTCGGTTCGGTCGACAGATCGCACGTCGAGTGGCGGGCGATGTCGGTGCACGGCCCCCAGAACGAAATGACCACCGTGGCCATCGACCTGTCCGACGTCCAATCGACCGTCCGCGCATTGATCTGGTCGCAGGTCGGTATCGGCGCTGCCGTGCTGTTGGTGCTCGGCATCGTCGGTTTCGCCGTGGTGCAGCGAAGCCTGAGACCGCTGGCCGAGGTCGAGCAGACGGCCGCCGATATCGCTGGCGGTCAGCTGGATCGTCGTATCCCGCAACGTGATCCGCGTACCGAGGTCGGCCGACTATCGCTCGCCCTCAACGGCATGCTCGCCCAGATTCAGCGTGCCCTCGCATCGTCGGAGTCGTCTGCCGAACAGGCCCGCAAGTCCGAGGAGCGAATGCGTCGCTTCATCACAGACGCCAGCCATGAGCTTCGAACGCCGCTGACGACGATCCGTGGTTTCGCCGAGCTGTACCGTCAGGGCGCCGCCCGCGACATCGAGATGCTGATGTCGCGGATCGAAAGCGAATCGCGCCGGATGGGGCTGCTGGTCGAGGATCTTCTGCTGCTGGCCCGACTGGACGCGCAGCGGCCACTCGACCGCCATCGCGTGGATCTGCTGGCCCTGGCCACCGATTCCGTGCACGACGCGCAGGGGGTCGCGCCCAAGCGCGAGATCATCATGGAGGTCTTCGACGGCCCAGGCACGCCGGAGGTGCTCGGCGACGAGGCTCGGCTGCGCCAGGTGCTCGGAAACCTCGTCGCCAACGCCCTGCAGCACACGCCCGAATCCGCCCGCGTCACCGTGCGGGTCGGCACCGACGACGACAACGCAGTGCTGGAAGTAGCCGACGAGGGCCCGGGCATGAGTCCCGAGGACGCGCAGCGGATCTTCGAGCGGTTCTACCGCACCGACTCATCCCGCGACCGGGCCAGCGGCGGCACCGGTCTGGGGCTGTCGATCGTCGACTCCCTCGTCTTCGCCCACGGCGGCACGGTCAGCGTCACCACGGCCCCGGGTAGGGGCTGCCGGTTCACAGTGAACCTCCCTCGGATCGCCGACGTGCCCGCGCACGTCGGCTGACCGCCCGCACACTTCGAAGCGACGAGCTTCAGGTCAGGTCTGCCAGCGCGGCCTTGATCTTGGCCTGCGCCTCGTCCAGTGACTCCGGCGACGGATCGCGATCGACATTGGCGAACCCGAAATCAGTGAGGTTGTACGCCGGGAAGACGTGCACGTGCAGATGCGGAACCTCCAGGCCGGCGATGATCAGGCCCGCGCGTTCAGCGCCGAATGCCTTGCACACGGCCTTGCCGATCAGCTGCGAAACCTCCATGACTCTGCCGAATTCGGCGCGCTCGACGTCCTGCCACTGGTCGATCTCTGCCCGCGGGACAACGAGCGTGTGGCCCTGCGTCATCGGCTGAATCGTCAGGAACGCCACGATCTCGTCGTCTTCGTAGACGAACCGGCCGGGCAGGTCGCCGTTGATGATCTGGGAGAAGACGGTAGCCATGCGTCCGAGCATTCCAGCAAGCTCCCAGTGGCGTGGCAGTGGGGTGGCAGCTTGTTTGGCGACGGTGGATGCCATGACGGACCCGGTGGGTCCCGGCACGCCGGGAGTTGCACCGCGTCCCCGCATAACTCGCAATTACGTGCTCGACATCGTGATCCCCGTCCACAACGAGGAGCGCGATCTGCCCGGTTGCATTCGCCGGCTGCACACTTACCTCGACAGTGATGTGCCCTACCCGGCACGAATCACGTTGGCCGACAACGCAAGTAGTGACGACACGCTTGCGGTGGCGCATCAGCTTGCCGAGGAACTGTCCGATGTCGAGGTCATCCACATCGGCGCCAAGGGCCGGGGCGGCGCACTTCACACGGCGTGGATGTCGTCGCCCGCGGACGTCGTCGTCTACATAGACGTCGACCTGTCCACCGGCCTTTCGGCGTTGATGCCGCTGGTTGCTCCGCTGATCTCAGGTCATTCCGACCTCGCGATCGGTTCGCGGTTGACGGCGACGTCACGTGTGGTGCGCGGCCCGAAGCGCGAATTCGTCTCTCGCAGTTACAACTTGCTGCTGCGTGGGTTCCTCGGCGCCAAGTTCTCCGACGCGCAGTGCGGGTTCAAAGCGGTGCGTGCCGACGTCGCCCGCCACCTGCTGCCGTTGGTTGCCGACACCGGCTGGTTCTTCGACACCGAACTGCTGGTGATCGCCGAGCGCGCCGGATTGCGGATCCACGAGGTACCCGTCGACTGGATCGATGATCCTGACTCGCGAGTCGACATCGTCGCCACCGCGATCAGCGACCTGAAGGGCTGCTGGCGGGTGGGACGGGCATTGGCCACCGGCGCGCTGCCCATCCGGGAGCTGCGCCACAGCCTTGGTCGCGAGCCGCTGGTGTCCGGCGTGCCCTTCGGCATGGTCGGCCAA
>JBKPSU010000126.1:0-14804 GCA_046735135.1 Actinomycetota bacterium | reverse complement strand
TCTTCAATCAGGCCTCGGGTACCGAAACGCTACTCATGCGGACGGTGGGGATCCGGGATCTGGTCATCGGGTCGGGCGCCTTTGCCGCGTTGGCCGCCGGGGCCGACGGGGAGTTTCGACGCTGGGCATCGATGGGGCTATTGAGCGACAGCGCCGACGTGGTGGCAGGACTTACCACTAGGGGGTCGCTTCCCGACGCCAGGAGCTCGTTGATCGCCATCCTATCCCCGGTGCCGTTCGTAGCCGCCGGAATCTTCGGGCTCACCCGCGGCGGCAAGCAACGTTGACGTCTGCCGAATTTCGGCGAGGCCCACCCCCAACGCCATAAGCCTGGCGGCGGTGCGGGACGCGGGCCGGCATTGTTCTGAACTGGGATTTTGCAGCGACGATTGACAGGGTCCCGCGACACGCCGAACTTCTGTCAAAGTAGCCCGGCGTTTTTGGTCAATCTTCGTTGCATCTCGACACCAGCCCATCAGGCTCACCTACTGGAAGCCGCTCAGGGAAGACCGGTCGAAACGATCAAGGCCCTGAATTTCCGGTTGATCTTTTAGCCGAGGCTGTGTTGAACGCCGCCCAAGCTTGGGACGCAGCGATGCGCGCTGACGAAGAGCTGCAAAGCCGGTGCGTGTCGAACTACTCAAAGGTGCGGTTCCAGGTGTTCAACCGCATCCCCCGGCCCAAGACGTAGACGCGTAAACCGTGGGCGCATTTTGGGCACAGTTACAGATAAATCCAGTCAATTCTGGTCAATCCCGGTGAACCTCAATCGCCGGGTCAGCGCGTTTTCGACCCCCTGACCGGCACCTTAAAACGGGTTCGATTCCCGGCAGCTCCACTGGATAGGACCGCTGAGAGATCAGCGGTCCTATTTGTCTGTTGCCTGCCGCCGGAGCGCGCTTTGGTGCTGTCCAGCCTCGGATGTGCCGAGTGCGGCTCGAAGCCGTCGCTGCGATGCCGGTGTGATGACGCGCTGAGGCCACCAGAACCATCGTTCGAGTAGGGCTGCGATCGACGGTGTCATGAACGACCGGACGATCAACGTGTCGAACAGCAGACCGAGCGCGATCGCGATGCCGATCTGTGCGGTGCTGAGCAAGTCGCCAACGACGAAGGATGCCATCGTGAAGGCGAAGACCAGCCCGGCCGACGTCACGACCGAGCCCGAACCGGCCATGGATCGGATGATCCCCGTTTTGAGACCGTGTCCCCGTTCCTCTTTGAAACGCGATACGAGCAACAGGTTGTAGTCGGATCCCACAGCCAACAGGAGAACGACGGTCATCACGATGACGAACCAATGCAGCCGGTGGCCAAGGAGGTGCTGCCACAACAACACTGAGAGCCCGAACGACGTGCCCAGCGACAGTACGACGGTGCCGACGATCACCGCCGCAGCAACCACACTGCGGGTGATGAGCAGCATGACGATGAAGATCAGCGCGGCCGCCGCCGTTGCGGCGATCATCAAGTCCTTGTTCGAGGCATCGTGCAGGTCTTTGTATGTCGCCGCCGTTCCACCCACATAGACGCGGGAGCCTTCCAACGGAGTGCCCTTGATCGCTTCCCATGCGGCTTGTTTGATCGCGTCGATTCGGGAGATGCCTTCGGGGGTCGCCGGATCTCCCTCATGCTCGACGATGAAGCGCACTGACTTCCCGTCCGGCGATATGAAGTTCTTCATACCCCGTTGAAAGTCGCTGTTGTTGAACGCTTCCGGCGGCAGGTAGAAGGTGTCGTCGTTGAGCGAATTGTCGAATGCCTGCCCCATGGCAGTGCCGTTCTCCTGCAGGGCGGCCTGCTGATCCAGCAAGCCCTTCTGCGTCGCGTACGTCGTGAGCGACATCGCCTTCATCGACGTCATCGTGTCGATCTGCGGTTGCATGAGCGCGGAAAGCTGCGGCAGCAGGGCATCCAGCTGTTCCATCTCGGGAAGGAGTCGTTCGATGTCGTCGGTCAGCACGTCGACCCCGTCGAGCGTGTCGAAGAGCGCCCGCACCGTGTGACATACCGGGATGTCGAAGCAGTGCGGTTCCCAGTACAGGTAGTTGCGCAGCGGCCGCAGGAAATCGTCGAAGTCAGCGATGTTGTCGCGCAGTTGCTCCGTGTCGGCGGTGGTGGTCTTGAACTCTTCCACCATCGCATGCGTTGTCGCCGCCATCTGCTGGGTCAGGCTCAACATCTTCTGCATGGTGTCGATGGAGTTTTGCATCTCGTCGGCCTGGGTCAACAAGTCGGCCATCCGGTCTTCGCTGTAGCTGTGGTTGAGCTGATTCGTGGTGCCCTGCATGCCGACGATGAAGGGGATGGTCGTGTGCTTGATCGGTTTACCGTCGGGTCGGGTGATCGCCTGCACTCGACCGATGCCGGGAACATGGAGGATGGCTTTCGCGATCTTGTCGATCACCAGGAAATCGGCCGAATTGCGGAGGTCATGGTCCGTTTCGACCATCAACAGCTCGGGGTTCATTCGAGAGCCGCTGAAATGCCGGTCCGCGACGGCATAGCCCACGTTGGCCGGCGTGTCCGAGGGTACGAATCGGCGTCCGTCATAGTCGGTCTGATAGCTGGGCAGCGCGAGCAGGCCGACCAACGACAACGCGAGTGTGGCCGCAAGAACCGGGCCTGGCCAACGCACGACGATCACACCGACCCGACGCCAACCGCGGGAACTGATCGCGCGTTTGGGTTCGAAGAGGCCGAACCGGCTGCCGATCGTGATCACCGCGGGCCCCAACGTCAGTGCCGCGATCACCGCAATGAGGACGCCGGTCGCGCAGGGGATTGCCATCGATTGAAACCATGGCAGTTCCGTGAACTTCAGACACAACACTGCGCCTGCGATGGTCAGCCCTGATCCGAGAACGACGTGGGCTGTCCCGTGAAACATTGTGTAGTAGGCCGATTGCTTGTCTTCACCAGCGCCGCGTGCCTCTTGGTACCGACCGATGAGGAAGATGGCGTAATCGGTGGCCGCCGCGATCGCGATCAGCGTCAGCAAGCCCGTCGCGAAGGTCGACAACCCCATCACGCCCGCGTTGCCCATGAACGCGACGATTCCGCGTGCTGCGCCGAGCTCGACGAACACCATGAGCAGGATCAGGATGACGGTGGTGATCGCCCGGTAGACGAACAACAACATCACGGCGATGACGACCAAGGACGCGACCGTGGCTTTGGCCGCGCCCTTGTTGCCGACGGCAGACTGGTCGGAGTTGAGCGCCGCGCTGCCGGTGACGTATGCCTTGACCCCTTGAGGCGCTGGGGTATTGGCGATGACGTCACGGATGGCGGCGATCGACTCGCTGGCCTTCGTCTCACCCAGGTTGCCGCGCAGATAGATCTGAACGTATGCGGCTTTGCCGTCCGCACTCTGGGCGCCGACGGCGGTCAACGGATCGCTCCAGAAGTCCGCTACGTGTTCGACGTGCTCGTGATCGGCCTGAAATTTCTTGATCAGCTCGTCGTAGTAGCGGTGCGCGTCGGCGCCGAGCGGCTTGTCGCCTTCCAGGATGACCATCGCGTTGCTGTCGGAGTCGAATTCGCGGAAGTTCGAGCCGATCCGTTGCATCGCCACGAACGCGGGCGCGTCGTGGGCGTTCACCGATACCGAGTGGGCGTCAGCGACCTTTTCCAGCTGCGGTACGAAGACACTGGTGACTACGGTCAGCGCCACCCACAGCAGCACGATCGGGAGCGACAGCACGCGAATTGCGTGTGCGATCTTCGACCGGTGGGGAATCGCCTCCGTGGAAGACGTCATATCTGGACTCCCACGTATGCCCCGGGTGATCGCTCCTCCTCTGACGCGTGTTTGAGACGGCGCGACGCAGTTACTAAATTGCGCTAACTATTACGGATAGCGTGCGCTATTACAAGAGTGCCGCTGCCATCGGCCTCTCTGAGATACGCGATGACATGCACATATGAGTCGTTCGCCCGGGGTACGAGAAATTCATGGAATGCCTCGGTACTACTGGCCTGGTCCGCGGGTCACCACGCATCCAACCATCGCGATTGTTCAGCCTTCGAGCGGATCTCAGGCGTTGACGCCGTCAACAACTTTCGCGTAGCACCACGTCTCCTCACGTAGGTTCACGTGCTTTCGCGCCATCAGAAGCAGTGTTTCCGCAGGTCAGCGCGAAATATATACCAGATTCGATTCCCGGCAGCTCCACCGGAAGAAGCAGGTCAGAGGCATAATTCTCTGACCTGCTTCTGTTTCATCAACATCTCATCAACATGTTGCGGTTAACTCGCGGAATGGCGTCCCTCCGGAAAGGCACACGCAAGGACGGGAGCACCTATGTGCAGGTGCTCTACCGCTCGGACGGCAAGCAGACCTCCACCTCATTTGAGGACATAGCGTCGGCGACCAAGTTCAAGAAGTTGATCGAGAAATTTGGACCGGCTGGCCCCACGCTGCCACTGACAGCACAACTGACTCCGAACCGACACCAGCTCATTACCCACAGCAGCGACCATCATGGAGATGGACGCATACAGCATGGTCCGAGAAGAGCGTCGCGCGCTGCTTGAGCAGCGGCGCGTAGTCGTCGTGCGCCAATTGCGGCGTCTGGTATTCGAATTAACCGATCTCGACAGGCAGCTTGACCAGATCAAGCGCTCGGACCGTTGCTAATCTGCGATCTGGGGTTCTGCAGGCCATCTGCCACCCTTAAGACGCCGTCGGCGCCGGTGGTGGCCTTGGTGGTGATGATGGTCGGCCCATCCTGCACGATTCATGGTGTCGTTGATAGGGACTACCGGGAGAAGCAGCGGGGGCATCCAGCGGTGACCGGACCCTCGTCGGAGCGGAAAGGGTCCGCGAGCGGTTCTTCATTTCACCTCGTTGGCCTATACGGTCTGCGACGGGCTCGTCTTGGCGATCAGGCCTCGGATCATGTCGTTGAGGCGGCCATGCCGTAGCGACGGTGACCGCAGGCGCATACGTTGAAATTGCCGGGCAAGGTCAAGATCATCTAGCGCGAGAGCCGATCCGAGGCCGCGGTCGCCAGACCGAGGGCGAGTCGCTTGGTGCGCCGGGTGGCGTCGCCAACCAACTTTCGGGTCCGCGGCGTGTCGACAGACTGGACGGCCACGTCATCACCGACACGAACACTGCCGCCGCTGTTGACACCGCAGTAGACACCGAGGCACCGCTGCGCTCTGGCGGCCACCGCCCGGGTGATTTGCCGATTGACCTCCAGTCCGGGTTGCGCGCGGCTGGGGACAACACAGCGAATCGTCGGCATCGCGACATCGAGCACTACTCCGCCGATCGTGAGATGACCGCCTACCCACTGCGACTCCGGAAGCTCGTCATCAGGATTGTCCAGTCTTACAAGGACATTGGGTCGGAAGCGGCGTACATCGAGAGCGTCACCGACTTCGGCGCCGATGGTGGCCACGCTGGTCGTCGTCAAAACATGCACCGGAGCCAGGTCGACGAAGGTGCCCGGCGGAGTGGAATAGCGACCAAGGGTCAGGAGGTCGGCCATCCGCACTACTGACAGGTCGGGCAGGCTCTCCCCCTCGCCGACGCCGAAGTCGGCGCGCAACGAGGCTGATGTCAGGGCGTCCGTTTGGTGATCGCGGCGCAGCCTATGCAAGCTGGTGTCCTCGGCTGGCGGCAATGCGGTCAGCTTGACGTCGCGGTCTGCGAGTTCCGACAGCTTGGCGTTCATTTCACGGTCGCTGCTGGAGAGGACGGTCCCGTCGGGGAAGGTGATTTCAATCTCGGGCACATTGCCCGGACCGGCATCCGCCGAAACTGGGTTGCCGTAGCGGGCCGTGGCGGTCAGCAGTTTAGGAAGCCGACGGGCCGTGGCAGTGATGTCGTGTTCGAGGTCGCGCACGGCCCACAGCCGGTCGCCCAGAACTCCGCGTGGACCGATGTCGGAGTGCTCGATCTGCTCACCGCCCAACGATTTGACGGGATAGCGCCACAGCTGAGCGACCTGGCCGATCGTCATGCCAATACGGTACCGCTAGTCGACTGGCGGTAGACCTGTCATGTAGCGCGGCGTGCTCAACCAATGAGACACGTCGGGCCGCAGACTCCGTGCATTCGGACCCGCCGCATCACCAAATTGAGGCCCTTGGGTGCACATGATGAGGGCTACGACCCGCTGCAATTCGCCGAGATGGATGACGTGGACCGACAGATTCCCATTATCGACGACGCCGACGACCCTGGTCTCACCATCGTCTCCGACGACGCGAAGATGGTGCGCGACGACACCTCATACGCCGACGACTTGTATGCGGTGGTCGCGGACAAGCTAGACATCGGGCTGCGTGGGCTGGGACCACAGGGCTGGCCCCACGCTGCCAGTGACAGCACAACTGACTCCTAACCGACACCAGCTCATTACCCACATCAGCGACCATCATGGAGATGGACGCATCCAGCATGGTCCGACAAGAGCGCCGCGCGCTGCTGGAGCAGCGGCGCGCAGCAGTGGCACGGCAATTGCGTCGTCTGGCAGTCGAATTAACGGACCTCGACAGACAACTTGAGGAAATCGAGCGGTCGGAGCGTTGACCAGAGTGCGATCTGGGGTTCTGCAGGCTATCTGTCACCCCTAAGACATTGCGCCTGTGCCCACGCACCCCGACCCCATATCGGCAATGTGCGCCAAGCTCACCACCAACATGAGCCACCAGCAGTGGGCCGATTGGGTTTCACGCGACGTCGACTACATCAAGGTTTACCCGAACCTGCCGGTTGCGCCGGACTAGCATCCGTGCCGCGATCCCGCAGTCTCCCGATTCCGTAGTGCTTCAGTGCTGTGGTCGGCGGCAACTGGTAATCGCTACTTCGTGCCGAAGACGCGCTCCTGCATGGCGGTATCGGCAATGCTGACGGCTTTCACGAGCTTGCCGCTGCGGTAGGTCAACACGTCGGCTTGAAGCCCGGATTCCCCACCGGCGGTGATCTTGGTGATGACGACGACGTCGTCGCCCTCACCGAGGATGCGCTCGGGCGTGGTGATGAAGGACTTCTCGGCGAGCTTGCCCAGCAACTGCATGAACTGGTCTTTGCCGCGATAGTCGCCGCTGATCGTACTTTTACCCGGTATGGACCATTCGATGTTGTCATCGAAGTCGGCGAGGGCCGTTTCGACGTCGCCCGCGCCGTAGGCCTCATACGCCTTCTTGGCTATCTCGACATTTTGACTTGCCACCATCGCTCCTTTGTGTCGGTGTCCTCTCGGGCCGGTCGTCCCGCCGAACATCAATCATCGACCCGTCCGGGGACTGGAGAGGCAGGTTTGACGACAGCGAAGAACGCATCCCGATCCACCCAAGGCGGCACGGTGAATCTGCCGGACATCGTTGACCAGCGGTGACACGATACTGACGTGAACGACGGTCGCGGTGCACTGACGGCGGCTGCCCCTTCAGGGGTGGTGACGTTTCTGTTCACCGACGTGGAGGGTTCGACCCGCGGTGGGAAGCCGATGCCGACGGCATGCGCGCAGCACTGGCTGCCCACGACAAGGTGTTGCGCACTGCGATTGAGGCGCACGACGGGTTTGTGTTCAGCCACACGGGCGATGGTGTAGTTGCCGCATTCGCCTCGCCAAGGTGTGCGGTGGATGCGGCCATTGGTGCTCAGCTGGAATTGGAGTTGCCGGTGCGGATGGGGCTGGCGACCGGCGAGGCCGAGTCGCGGGACGGGGACTACTTCGGCGCTGTGCTGAACCGTGCGGCGCGGGTGATGGCCGCCGGGCATGGTGGTCAGATTCTTTTAGCCGATTCAACGGCGGGACTGCTCAGCGGAGTGGATCTGCTGGATCTGGCGCCAAGACGGTTGCGGGATGTGCCCACTCCGGTCGGGGTGTTTCAGGTGCGAGCACCGGGCCTGCGTACGGACTTCCCGCCCCTGCGGGCACTGGACACGACCCCTGGGAACCTGCGGCCCGCGACCACCACCAGCTTGATCGGGCGCGAGTGAAATCGACGCGATCAAGACTGCAGTGAATTCTCACCGATTGGTGACGCTCACCGGGGTTGGTGGGGTAGGCAAGACGCGCCTGGCGACCGAGGAAGCCGGGCAGCTCGCCAACGAGTTCCCCGACGGCGTTTGGCTTTTCGAACTGGCTGCGGTAACCGACCCGGATGCGGTGCCCGACGCGGTGGCGGCGGTGCTGGGCATCACCTAACAGCCGGGCAAAACCGTGAGCGAGAGTGTGGCCGCCGCTTTGGAAGGCAGGGTGCGGCTGTTGGTGTTCGACAACTGTGAGCACGTGCGCGACGCCGCGGCGGATCTGGTCGAGGCGATCCTGGCGCACTCGGCGACGTAGAAAGTTTTGGCCACCAGCCGCGAAGGATTGGGAGTCGCCGACGAGCAGGTGTGGCTGGTGCCCTCGCTGGAAGTACGCGCGGGCATCGACTCCGCGGCGGTGATCCTTTTGTCGAACGCGCCCGCAGCGTTGCCTCGCGTTTCTCGGTGGCCACGGCTGATGTGGCAGATGCGGTGGTGGAGATCTGCAGTCGTCTCGAAGGGATTCCGTTGGCCATCGAGTTGGCGGCCTCGCGGATGGCGTCGATGACGGCGAGCGAGGTCCGTGATCGTCTCGATCAACGATTCAAACTGCTGGTGGGGTCGCGACGCGGATTGGAGCGCCACCAGACACTGCGTCACGCGGTGGCGTGGTCTTACGACCTGCTCGATGACGCTGAAAAGACAGTGCTGAAACGCTGTTCGGTGTTCGCAGGCGGATTCGACTTTCAAAGTGCCTGCGCAGTAGCAGGATCCGGCGACGACTACGCCGTGCTGGATCTGCTGGACGCGCTGGAATCGTTGCGCCACACTGCGGGCGCGATCAACGACAGGGTCACTGCTGCCGAGTCCGTTCCCGCCCCAACATCGAGTGAGGGGACCCGCCATATCTGCTCGTCGGCAACACCCAAACCTTCCCGGCTGGTTGCAAAGAACCTTCACTGTGGCCGAGTGCGCGAGGATTGCCTCGATCAAGTCGGCGACGGCGTTGCGCAGGTGCTCGCAGTTGTCGAACACCAGCAGCCGGACCCGGCCCGCCAACGCTGCCGCGACGCTCTCGGCCACACTCTTGCCGGGTTGTTGCGTGGTGCCCAGCACCGCCGCGACCGCGTCGGGCACCGCCGCCGGATCAGCCACCGCCGCCAGTTCGAAAAACCCAGACACCGCGGCATCGAGTCATTCCAGGTGGACGGTCTGGCCCGGCTGGAGGCCAAGTACGGTGACCCGCTGGCTGCGCTCGATTACCTCTCGCTGGCGATCCGCAACTACCACGACTCGGGAAACGTCACCCTTGTGCATTCACCCCTGGCGGTGCTCGCCGCGCTTTTCCACCGGCTCGGACATCATGAGGCTGCGGCTACTATCGCCGGTTTCGCCTTTAACCCCCTTGACCGCCGGGTGGTTTCCCGAGATCACCACAGTGATCACTGACCTCCGTGACGTCCTCGGCAACCAGGCCTACGAATTGCTCGCCGCTAAGGGCGAAGCGGTGACCACCGCCGAGATGGTGACGTACACCTACGACCAGATCGACCAAGTCCGAGCAGGACTGAACGCTGTCTCGTAAGAGACCACACCCTCGCCGTCGTAGCTGAGGAGACCGCGGGGGTGACAGACACCATCCCTGTTAACGGTTTCCATCTGGAGCCCCGCTGCCATGTGTGCCGCAATATCGCCGTGACCGCGTAGCCAGGCGGGTCGAAGGAGGCTGATATGCCGACCGTGGGCCCCTCGTGGGTGTGGCGAGCGCAGGTTGGCAACCTTCCGTCAGTGCTGGCGCGAGGCGGGAGTTTGCGGGTTCGGCCACCAGAATGGCCGATCGGCTGTTCCATAGAAGTGGCACGGCACCGGGCCGGACGGAGGAATCAGCAGAGGGGTAATCGCGCGGCTGTGCTGGCCGCCCACCGGAGTTACGCATAGGAGAGCGCTGTGGCCGAAACAAGGAATGGAGAGATGAAGAAGTCCCTACGCACGCTAGGCACCGCCGTTGGTGGCGTGGCCATTCTGGCTGCCACGCTCGTCGCGGTCGCCACCCCGGCAGAGGCCGACATCCCGTGCCCTGACGGCAGCACTGTGCCGGTCGGCTCGTTCTGTCCGCTGTTCACCCTGCCCACGGTGACGTCCACCGTCACGGTTGTCTCCACCACCATCGTGACGACCACTGTGACGGTGCCGGCCGCGCAGCCGGTGGTGCAGTGCCCCGGCGGCCGCACCGCTCCCTCTGCGGACATGTGCGGTCCGATCATCAACTGATGGACGCCGCCGAAGCCGACGTTCTGAACTAGACCGCACCTGCTGATCAACCTTCTCCAGCTTGGCGTCGAGTTCTCAGAGGGCTTCAGTAAGTGCCGTCAGCCCTTCGGCGAGGAGCTTCGTCGTCGGGTTCTCGGTGGTCCTCGCGAGTTCGCGGAATTTGTTGCCGGCGGTCGTTGCACAGGGCGCTGCATTGCTCATGAGCGGGACGGTATCGGCCAGCACTGACACACCGCTTTGGGTAGGCCAGTTCTCGCCAGGCACGCCCGGCAAGAACTGGCAAGCGAGAGCCCTCAGTCCGATGGGCGGCTCATCAGGTAATGGTCGACCGGTGCGCGGTTGGAGGGGTCTACTTGCAGCAGGCCGGGTACATCAGCGACGAGGCTTGAAGCAATCGTCGAGAGCTTGGTGTTGAACTGTTGAGATCGCCACCGAAGGATCGCGAAGGCGGCATCGTCATTGACTGCGTAGAGCGCCATGAGCATGCCTTTGGCCTGTTCGATCCTTGCCCTGGTGGGGATGATCGCGTTCAGTTCTTCGCCGAGATTTTGTTGCAGATCTGCGTATTCGCCGTCAGTGATGTCGACGTAGAACCCGCGGGTTGCGATGACTCGGCCGTCTTCGTCGGTAACGGCGTCGCCGACGACAACGACGTTGCGGATTTCACCGGTCGTTGTTCGGATGCGGTGCCGGCTGCTGAACGGAGCTTCCGACTGCTGTATCAGTCCTTTGACCTTAGCCAGGTCGTCGGGGTGCTTGTGACTTAAGACAAGTTCGGTGGTCGGGTCGACGTCGCCGGGTTTGTATCCGTGCATAAGGGCCACGGCGTCCGACCATGTCCAGGTGTCGCTGCCGTAGTCGTAGTCGAACCTGCCGACCCGCTGCGGTGCGCCACCCAGGAGAGCCTTGTCGATCGGGCTGACGGCTTTGCCGTCTGTAGCGGGTTCGTCGTGGTAAGTACGCGTTCGGACTTGGAAGGACTCATCTCGTTTCGCGTTGTCAGCCATGTTTCGACCTCCCGCCGTAGGTACTGCCCAAATAGGAACTGACCGGTGAGGCGGACTAGGTCGGCGCCACGAATCATGGTGCAAGTGTGTAGCTGGAAAGGCGCGCATACAAGTCGCCAACGGATTCCGGTACGCCAACGTGGCAGTCCGGAGAAAAGCAGTCCCGCTGGCTCAATGTCTGAACCAGCGGGACCTAAGCCGAATGAAAGCCCGGGCTTTCACACAGACCTGCCCGCGGCGTACCCCGCGGCAGATGCCGCAAACCGGACTCGGTCCGCTACCGGGGATTGGTGACGGGCCGGGCCGAGGGGGTGACCGTTGGGGCATCGGCTGGGCGGCTTCGGTCACCCATTTGCCTTTGCTCCGAACGAGATCGGCGTCCATTCTTCGGGAGCGTAGTCGCGGTCTCCGACAGTGGTGACTGGCGATGTCTTCTGGTTTCGATGACCAGGGCGCGGGTAGACGATTCGGAGACCGCTGCGAACCCGTGACGGCCCAGTAGCGACGATAGGGGGACTAATGACTAGTCCTGAAAAGCCAAGACAAACGACCGGTGAGCCGGGCTCGCGTGACACTGGCTCAGATGAACCTTCCGGCGGCCCAGTCGATAGGCCCTCGGACAGCTATGAGGGCGATGAGAGTGTGCCTAGCTATGGTGGCGAAGGTGAGGGGCCTGTGGGAGGCACTGGAGAGTTGCCGCCGCAGGACACCAAGCCGGCCGTGCCCCCGTATGAGGGTCGTACGACAGGCGCCCATCGTAGCGGCGACGCTCGCGAAAGCGTCGAGGGTGGGGCGAATGTTGGTGGCGCCACGGGTCCCGTCGAGGACGCCGAGTACAAGTCACCGGCCCCCGACTCGACGCCGGGTGGTGCCACAGCCTCGCCGGCCGATGAACAGCCCGCCGCCGAGGCTCCAGAAACCGACCTTGAACCCGACGTAACCGGGCCCAGTCATACTGGCGGCACCAGGCGAGCAGAAGACAGACCCTGACCGCGGATCGGCCCGCCACCCTAAGCACTGCGATCATGACCACATGAGCGCCGGCGGGCTTCCCGATCTCGACGTCGTCCGTGTCCAACGCTGGTGCGCCAACCACGTCCCCGAGCACCTTCGCGGCGAGATCCGTATCGAATGCGACGTCGCCCCAAGGCATCTCACCATTTGCGAATGCCGACCGCCGTGGCGCGAGGACTTCGGTCCTGATTGGACCCGATTTCCGATCGCGCGCCTGCACTACACCATGGCCACCGGACTCTGGGCCCTGTACTGGCGCGACCGGAACCTCAAATACCACCGTTACCAATTACTTGAACCCAGCCTCCAAATCCAGGACCTACTCGACTACCTCGACAGCGGCGCAGACCCGATCTTCTGGGGATAGCGACCAACTACCCTCGTCCCAGTGATGCGTTGACCGGTTGAGCTCCAGGTCAGTTTCGAGACGTTCTGGCCACCGCGTTCTATGCCATTGCAGCAACTCAGGGCTGCGTGCACTGATGCGGCTGAGCGCATCACGTTTGAGTGGCGGGGCCTGGCCACCGCCCATCGTCCTGCTCCGCGGGCGACGCGAGGTAGTGCCCTAAGGCATGGGGCAAGCAGACGCCCGAGACCGCGACTAACTAGTACCGCGCCGAAACCGGGCGCAATTGCAGTAGGGCGCTACTTCGCTCGTCGCACCGAGCGGGAGCGACGATTTCCTTGGCGGCATGTGACCTTATGTAGCAACCATCGTTCCGCCAAGGGACCTGGCAAGGGACCTGGAAGGAGGAACGACGATGGGTAATGCAAAGCACATCGGTCGCGTCGGGGCAGTGGCGGTCGCGCTGGGAGTAGGGAATGTTCGGCGCACCGCCACCCGGATGACGGTTTCCATCGGCGTCGCAGTGCTGGTGGTGATGACCCCGGTCACGCCGGTGTCGACGGCGTCGGCGTCATCCTCGGACCTACCGCCGCTTGATAAAACCGCCTTGATCATGGGCACGAGCGGCGTCCCGACGCCCGACGACTTCTACGTCGAGTCGGTCAATAACCAGTTCATCGCGCCGACTCATCCGGGTCAGGACGTCGAATACGTCAAGGTGACAACGCCCGAGGGGTTGGGGCCCTTCGCGGGGGGGCTTGGTCGCCTCGTCTCGCTGCTCGGGCTCGAGATCGGGGGGGCCCCGGAAATTTTCGGGCCTGGCGGCCCAGCCTGGGACGTGCCGTGGTGGAACCTCACGGGGCTCTTCGACCTCACCCTCAATCAGTCAGTCCTGCAAGGGGTCACCGACCTGGAGCGGGCGATGGCCGCACGCGGCAACGACGATCTGGTGATCTATGGCTACTCGCAGAGCGCGCTCATCGCGAACCGGGAGAAGCGCAAGCTCGCCGAGCAGTACCCGAAGGGAACCAAAGCCCCCGATATCGACTTCGTGCTGGGCGGTGATGAAAATCTGCCCAACGGGGGCCTTTTTGCCCGGTTCCCGGGCCTGTACATCCCGATCTTCGATTGGTCGTTCAACGGCCCCGCACCGACCGACACCCAGTTCGACACGGTGGAAATCACCCACCAGTACGACTTCATGGCCGATTTCCCGCTGTATCCGCTCAACCTCGTCGCCGACCTGAATGCACTTCTGGGCTTCCCCTACGTCCACTTGTACCCGTTCGACGTCAGCCTGGCTTCCGATCCGTCGACATCGCCGCCTATCAAAACTCAGTATGGCGACACCACCTACTACTTCTTCGAGACCCAGGACCTGCCGTTGTTCGCTCCGCTGCGCAGCCTGGGGGTGCCCGAGGCGGTGATCGATGTGGTCGAGCCGTTCTTCCGGGTGCTCGTGGAACTGGGCTATGACCGCAGCATCCCGCCGGGGGAACCCACCCCGGCGCGGCTGATCCCGACGCTCGACCCGGCGACGGTGGTCACCGATCTCGTCAACGCGATCGGCGAGGGCATCAACAACGCCGGAGCCCTCATCGGCTCGCCACCCCTGCTGAGCATTCCCGCGCCTGTCACTCTTGCGGCACCGGCCACCGAGACGGCGAAAGCCGACATCTCCCACCAGGTGATGGCGACCGACTCGCTTACCCAATCCGAGCAGGTGACGTCGACGGGAACGGCGGTCGCGGACATGGTCACGGCGGCCGGCCCGCCCGAGACTACGGCCACCCAGAAGCCGGCGGACCCGGCATCCAGCACCGAAACCGTACAAGCGGACCTCCCCCCGCAGGTCACTCCGACTGAAACGGTGACCGAAACCAGCCAGGTGACGTCGACGAAGAAGGTGATCGAAACCGCCAAGGCAAACGAAGCGTCGACGGGACCGAGGGCAACGCCCAATCCTTCGCTTAGCGCCTCCACGCCCAAACCGGCGAAGCCTGCCGGTCAGCCGGCGACACCTCGGCCCCTGGTGCACGATTCGCTTGGGGTGGGCGAGCAGCTGCGCGATCTGCTGCACCGCGGCGATAGCGTCGGCCAGACCATCCGAACCTCCACTGCCGGCGACCAGCCGGCGACGGCCGGACCATCCTCGGGCGCATCATCGTCAGCC
>JBKPSU010000125.1:0-10852 GCA_046735135.1 Actinomycetota bacterium | reverse complement strand
GGGTGACCTGTGACCATCGGGTCGACGACCTTGCCGCAGAGCGGGACGAAGGCGGCTTCGACGCGGTATTCGTCGCGATCGGCGCACACCTGGCCAAACGTGTCGACATCCCGGCCCGTGACGCCGGCACGATGGTCGATGCGGTCTCGTTCCTGCGCGGCGTCGCCTCCGGGGACGAGCCGGTGATCGGGCGCCACGTCGCCGTCTACGGTGGCGGCAACACCGCGATGGACGCCGCGCGGGTGGCCCGCCGACTCGGCGCCGAGGATGCGGTCATCGTCTACCGCCGCACCCGCGAGCAGATGCCCGCCCACGACGAGGAAGCCGCAGACGCCGAGCGGGAGGGCGTCCGGATCAACTGGCTGCGGACGATCACCGCCTTCGACGGGCCCGAATTGCAGGTCGAGGTCATGGAACTCGACGATTCGGGTCGCCCACGACCAACCGGACGCTTCGAGACGCTGGCCGCCGACACCCTGATCATGGCGCTCGGTCAGGAGACGGAGTCGGCGTTCATGCGGACGCTGCCGGGAGTCGAGTTCGACGCAGATGGCAGCGTGAATGTCTCGGCATCGATGATGACCGGTTGTCCCGGAGTGTTCGCCGGCGGCGACATGGTGCCCAGTGAGCGGACCGTGACCGTCGGTGTCGGACACGGGAAGAAGGCTGCCCGCCACATCGACGCCTGGTTGCGAGCCGTGCCCGCCCGACGCACGGCGAAGCACCCCACCGCAACGTTCGACTCGCTGAACCTGTGGTTCTTCGGCGATGCGGCACGCCGTCAGCAGCCCGAACTCGAACCAGCTGACCGCGTCGCGAGCTTCGATGAAGTCGTCGGCGGCTTGTCCGCCGACGAGGCGACCTACGAGGCCGGGCGTTGCCTGTCATGCGGCAACTGCTTCGAATGCGACGGCTGCCTGGGCGCGTGCCCCGAGGACGCGGTGATCAAACTCGGGGTCGGGCACCGGTATGAGTTCGACTACGACAGGTGCACGGGCTGTGGCGTCTGCGCCGATCAATGTCCGGTGCACGCCATCGAGATGTTTCCCGAGCCGACATGACGCGCGCCACGGTGGACGGCAACGAGGCTGCCGTCTCGGTCGCCTATCGACTCAACGAGGTGTGCTGCATCTACCCGATCACGCCGTCGTCGCCGATGGCCGAATTAGCCGACGCATGGTCCAGCGCGCAGCGCCCCAATGTGTGGGGCACCATCCCGACCGTGGTCGAAATGCAAAGCGAGGGCGGCGCAGCGGGTGCTCTGCACGGAGCCTTGCAGAGCGGCGCGCTGACCACGACCTTCACCTCGTCGCAGGGCCTGCTGCTGATGATCCCGAACATGTACAAGATCGCCGGCGAACTGACCTCCGCCGTCATCAATGTGGCAGCCCGATCGATTGCAGCTCAGGGATTGTCGATTTTTGGCGACCACTCCGACGTGATGGCGGTTCGGCAAACGGGGTTCGCGCTGCTCGGGTCGGCCTCGGTGCAGGAGGCCCACGACCTGACGCTCATCGCGCAGGCGGCCACGCTTGCGGCCCGGATACCGTTCGTGCACTTCTTCGACGGATTCCGAACCTCGCATGAAATCAACACCATCGACACGCTTTCCGACGACGACCTTCGGGCGCTGGTGCCCGAGGAACTGGTCCGGGCACATCGGGGACGGGCGCTGTCCCCCGAGCGGCCATTCATCCGCGGCACCGCCCAGAACCCCGACGTCTATTTCCAGGCCCGGGAGACAGTCAACCCGTTCTACGCAAGGGTTCCGGATTTGGTCGAGAACCTGATGGTCCGGTTGAGCGAGCGCACCGGTCGACCGATGAGCATCGTCGACTACTCAGGACATCCGGAGGCTGAGCGCGTACTGGTGCTGATGGGTTCGGGCGCCGAGACGGTGAAACAAACCGTAGGCGCGCTGGTCGAACGCGGGGAGCGGGTCGGCGTGGTGCAGGTGCGGCTGTATCGGCCGTTTCCCACCGAGGCGCTGCTCGCGGCGTTGCCGCCGACGGTGCGCACGGTCGGCGTGCTGGACCGCACCAAGGAGCCCGGCTCGATCGGTGAGCCGCTCTATCTGGACGTGGTGGCGGCGCTCGCCGAGGCGCACGCGGACGGAGCGCGACCGGTCATGCCGCGAGTCAGCGGCGGACGCTACGGCCTGTCCTCCAAGGAATTCACCCCCGCCATGGTCGCGGGCGTGTTCGCCGAACTCGCCCGCGAGCAACCGCGGCGGCGCTTCACCGTCGGCATCGATGACGACGTCTCTGCGACTAGCGTCGCCTACGACCCGTCGTTCGACATCGAATCACCGGACACGGTCCGCGCGGTCTTCTTCGGGCTGGGTTCGGACGGAACTGTCGGCGCGAACAAGAACACGATCAAGATCCTCGGGTCGGAGGAAGGTCTGCACGCCCAGGCATACTTTGTGTACGACTCGAAGAAGTCCGGGTCGCAGACCGAGTCGCATCTCCGCTTCGGGCCGGACCCCATTCGAGCTCCATATCTGGTGACGGGAGCCAATTTCATTGGCTGCCACCAGTTCCGGTTCCTCGAGAAGGTCGACATACTCGGTCGGGCCGGCCAGGGGGCGACCCTGCTGCTGAACTGCCGTCTCGCGGCGGACAAGGTCTGGGATGCGCTGCCGCGGCGGGTGCAGGAGCAGATACTCGACAAGCGGATCACGATCTACGCCGTCGACGCCGACCGGATCGCGCGCGCAGCCGGGCTCGCCGGGCGAATCAACATCGTCCTGCAGACCTGTTTCTTCGCGATCTCGGAGGTGCTGCCCCGCGAGCGGGCCATCACACGGATCAAGGAGTCGGTGGAGAAGACATACGGAAACCGCGGCGCCGAACTGCTGAGCAAGGAACTGGCCGCAGTGGACGGCGCCGTGAACGGGTTGCACCGGGTAGAGGTGCCCGCGCTGGTGACCTCCATGGCCACGCCGGTACCGACTGTGCCCGTGTCGGCGCCGGAGTTCGTCCGCACCGTTACGGCGGAAATGATGGCCGGGCGAGGAAACGCCCTGCCCGTCAGCGCACTTCCAGTGGACGGCACCTATCCAAGTGGAACGACCGCGTACGAGAAGCGCAACATCTCGGAGATGGTCGCTGTCTGGGATTCCGAAAGCTGCATTCAATGCGGCAACTGCAGCTTCGTCTGCCCGCACAGCGTGATCCGCTCCAAGTTCTACGACCAGTCTGCGCTGGCAGGAGCACCGGAGACATTCGACTCCGCGCCGCTGGACGCCGTCGGCCTCCCGAATGCCAGGTACTCGCTGCAGGTGTACGTCGAGGACTGCACCGGGTGCGGCCTGTGCGTAGAAGCTTGCCCGGTCGTCATCCCCGGCCTGAACGTCACCAAGGCGATCAATCTGGGACCCGCCGAGCCGCGAATCGTCTCCGAGCGGGAGAACATCAGTTTCTTCGAATCCCTGACGATCAATGACCGATCAAGGGTGGACTTCGGCACCGTACGTGGAACCCAGTTCCTGGACCCGCTTTTCGAGTTTTCCGGGGCATGCGCGGGATGCGGCGAGACACCGTACATCAAGCTGCTCTCGCAGCTGTTCGGGGACCGACTGATGGTCGCCAACGCGACCGGCTGCTCGTCGATCTATGGTGGCAGCCTGCCCACCACGCCGTGGACCACCGACGCCGACGGGCGGGGTCCGGCATGGTCGAACTCGCTGTTCGAAGACAACGCGGAGTTCGGCCTCGGCCTGCGGTTGGCAAGTGATGTACACGTCCAGCTGGCCCGACGACGCCTGAGCGAATTGCGCGACGTGATCGGTGCCGATCTCGTCGACGAGATCTTGGCGGCGCCGCAGCTGCGGGAGTCGGAGTTGGCCGCCCAGCGGGAACGGATGGCCGAGCTCAAAGACCGACTTGGTGAACTCGATCCCGCCGTCACCGCCGAGCTGCTCAGCGTGGTGGACCACCTCGTCCGGCGCAGCGTGTGGATCGTGGGCGGGGACGGCTGGGCGTACGACATCGGCTCCGGCGGACTCGACCACGTGTTGGCGACGGGCCGCAACGTCAACGTGCTGGTGCTCGACACCGAGGTCTACTCGAACACCGGGGGCCAGATGTCGAAGTCGACGCCCCTTGGCGCGGTCGCCAAGTTTGCCGCCGCAGGCAAGACGGTGCCGAAGAAAGATCTCGCCCTGCAGGCGATCGCCTACGGAAACGTCTACGTCGCGAAGGTCGCCATGGGCGCGGACCCCCAGCAGACCCTGCAGGCTTTCCGCGAGGCGGAGGCCTACGACGGGCCGTCGCTGGTGATCGCCTACAGCCAGTGCATCGCACACGGCATCGACATGCGTCTCGGGATGGATCAGCAGTACCGCGCCGTCGCGAGCGGGCACTGGCCGCTGCTCCGTTACGACCCGGTGCTGCGTGCCGTCGGGAACAACCCGTTCCTGCTCGATTCCCACCGACCGCGGATCCCCCTTGCCGACTACGTCTACCGCGAGCTTCGCTACCGAGCGCTGGCCAACTCCGATCCGGTCGAGGCCGAACGTCTGCTCGGGATGGCCGAGCAGGCGATCGAGCAGCGCTGGAATGTCTACGAGGAGATGGCTTCCCGTGGTCCCGAACACTTCCACCCCGACGCTCGCCGGGAACACTGATGGAACTGTCGACTCGCTATCTGGGCCTCACACTGCGCAACCCGCTGGTCGCGTCGGCATCCCCGCTGTCGAAGACCGTCGACGGTGTCCGCCGCCTGGCCGACGCCGGAGTCGGTGCGGTGGTGCTCTATTCGCTGTTCGAAGAGCAACTGCGCCAAGAAGCCGAACTGAATGCACGGATGGCCGAGGCAGGCACGGACAGCTTCGCCGAGTCGTTGTCATACTTCCCGCAGACGGCCGACGACGACCATGGGCCGCGGCGATACCTGAGCCTGCTCGAACGAGCGGCCGCCGCGGTGTCGGTCCCGGTGATCGGCAGCATCAACGGCAGCACACCTGGAAATTGGGCGGGATATGCCCGGTCGATGCAGGACTCCGGGGCCGCCGCAATCGAATTGAACATCTACGCCCTACCCGGCGACTCGCACGTCTCCGGCCGCGACGTCGAACAGCGTCACCTCGACATCCTGGCACGGGTGAGGAACGCGGTGACCGTGCCGGTTGCGGTGAAGCTCAGCCCGTATTTCAGCGCGACCGCCGAGATGGCACGGCGCCTGGACCTGGCCGGCGCGAACGGCCTGGTGCTTTTCAACCGGCTCCTACAGCCGGATATCGATCCTGAGACGTTGGCCGTCACACCCGGGACGTCGTTGTCGCGGGCGGGCGAGGCGCGCCTGCCTTTGACGTGGATTGCGCTGCTGCACGGTCGGATTGACGCTTCGCTTGCTGCGACGACCGGCGTCGAGGGGTCGACGGAGGTGATCAAGTACCTGCTGGCCGGCGCGGACGTGGTGATGACCGCGTCGGCACTGCTGCGTCACGGCCCGGAATATGCCGTCGTCATACTCGACGGGTTGCGTGAATGGATGGGACGCAAGGGATACACCGCGGTCGACGATTTTCGTGGACTGCTCGCCGTGCCCGCCGATGTCGACGAGACCGCGCGCGAACGCGCAGACTACGTCAGCGCGCTGCGGCAGGCCAACGAGTCCGGCTCAGCGTCGTGGTGACGGGTCAGTCGGCAATGGCCAGCACTTCGTCGAAGCCTGCGACAAGGCAGTCGTAGAACACGTCGAAATCGGGGATCGCGCCGCTGTCGACGTCGATACCCAGCGCACAGGTGTCGACGTAGGTGAGCAGTGTGACATTGACCGCCGCGCCGACTGTCGGACCGAACGCGTACTGCATCCGTACGCGGGCGCCCCCGAGGAACACCGGCACCGGCACGCCGGGCACATCGCTGGCAACGAAGTCGATGTGACGCAGGATTGAGCCGATGTACCAGCGTGGCATCAGGTTGAGCGCGCCTGCAATCCACTCGGTGAAGGGCAGCGATTTCTCACGACGCACCTTGCCGGTCTGCTCATGGATGGCGCTGATCCGCGCCGCCGGGTCGACGATGCCGACCGGCACGTCGAACCGCATCAGTGTGATCCGGTTACCACCCATCTCGTCGCCGTCGGCCCTCAGGCTGATCGGCATCGACAGATGCATGTCCCCGACCGAGACACCGTGCTTCTCGTGGTACCGCCGCAACCCGCCTGCCAATCCGGCGACGAACCCGTCGTTCAACGCGCCGCCGCAACGGTGGGCCGCCTCCCGTAGTTGCGGCATCGGCACCTGATACACGCCAAGTCGGCGGGTCAAGGTCCGGTCTTTCATCAGAGGGGATCCGGTGCGGTTCACGGGTCGAACGGTGCGGTAGATCGAAGCCGCAGTGGCCGTTGCGGATTCGAGAGTCGCCACCGGGTGTCGGACGCTGTTGTAGATAACTTTCGGTCCCGACGCGATTGCTCCCGCCATCGCCGTTGCGACGAGTCCCGCGTCGTAGCCGAACACGTCGCGGTACCCGCTCCACCACTGCGGCCGGGGCACCTTCGGCGGTGCCGGCAACGGCTCGTGCTCTGACGGCAGCTCGGAAAGGTCGAACAGCGTCATTCCGATCTGGACACCGCCGACACCGTCGGTGAGGGAGTGATGGAACTTGCACAGCACCGCCGCGCCCCCGTGCTCGAGGTCGTCGATCAGCGTGACCGTCCACAACGGGCGGGCCCGGTCGAAGTCCTCCATCCCGGCGACCCTCGCCATCTCGAGTACCCCGGCGAGGTTGCCCGGGTCAGGCGCAGCCATCCGTCGAATATGGAAGTCGAGATCGAAATCGGGGTCGTCTTCCCACCGTGGCGGCGCCGGTGCAGGCGATTCGACCACGCACTGCCGGAACATCGGCAGGTTGCGGGTCATGAGGTCGATCCGGTTGCGCACCTGATCCCAGTCCGGCGACTTCTCCAGTAGCAGAATAGTGATCACGGTCGATCGCAATCGCGGATCGCCTTCCATCGACCAGGTGAATGCGTCGGTGCTGTGCATGAATTCAGTCATATTCACTCCCAGACGCAAACGTACGTCCCGCGACGCGGCATATCAGCACACTCGGTGCAACTGAGGACTTTGTGCCCTAAGGTTCGGTCGATTACGCCACTCGTCGGAGCAGCATGACACTGCTACCCAAGGTCTTTCGGCCCTTATCACGGGGCCGACGAAGGCGTTGAGTCGAGATTGACAATCAGCATAGGGCAGTCGCTGCATCACGAACGTCGGGAATATATGTATGACTATTGATGGCCACCTCACATCCGCAACGGCTACCACAGCGAATGTGGCTTCGATGTTTCTCGACCGCGTCCAGATGTCCGCGGATAAAGAGGCTTTCCGTTATCTTGTTGCCGACGAATGGGTCTCGGCGACCTGGCGGCAGACAGCGGACCGGGTGGATGAGCTGGCCGCAGGCCTGCTCGCGTTGGGCATCGAACCCGAGCAACGCGTCGGCGTCGCATCCAGCACGCGATACGAGTGGATACTGGCCGATCTGGCGATCATGTGTTCCGGGGCCGCCACCACGACCGTATATTCGAGCACCAACGCACGAGATACCGCATACATCCTCAACGACTCGGAATGCAGAATTGTGTTCGCTGAGGACTCCGGACAACTGGCGAAGCTGATCGAACACCGTCCCGAACTACCCAACCTCACCAAGGTGGTGCTGTTCGACGGCCCCGGCGACGGCGACTGGGTAATCACCCTGACGGACCTCGCCGAGCTGGGCCGTCAGTATCTGCTCGAGCATCCATCCGGGTTGCGGAAACGAATCAATGCGATCGCGCCGGGCCAATTGGCGACGTTGATCTACACCTCAGGAACAACCGGCCGTCCCAAGGGAGTGCGGTTGCCGCACTCCTCTTGGGTGTACGAGGGGAACTCGGTCGCCCGACTACACTTCCTCGGCGAGAACGATCTGCAGTTGATGTGGTTGCCGATGGCGCACGCGTTCGGCAAGGTCCTGATCACCGCCCAGTTCGCATGCGGGTTCGCCACCGCGATCGACGGACGCGTGGACAAGATCGTCGAGAACCTGGCGGTGGTCAAACCGACGTTCATGGGCGCCGCACCCCGCATCTTCGAGAAAGCACACGCCCGCATCGTCACCACCGCGCAAGCTGACGGCGGCCTTCGGGCCCGGCTGTTCACAGCGGCATTCTCGGGAGGACTCGACGCGGACCGTCGACGGCGTGCAGGCCGGCCGGTCCCGCTGTTGATGTCGTTACGCTCGGCTCTCTTCGACCGTTTGGTGTTCAGAAAGGTGCGCCAAGTGTTCGGCGGGCGCATCCGATTCTTCGTATCCGGGGCGGCGCCGTTGAACCGTGACATCGGCGAGTGGTTTCACGCCGCGGGTCTGCTGATCCTGGAGGGCTACGGCCTCACCGAGTCAGCGGCCGGCGCATGCATCAACCGGCCTGATCACTACAAGTTGGGCAGCGTCGGCCTGCCGTTCGACGGCACATCGATCCGCATCAACGACGATGACGGGGAAATCCAGATCCGCGGCGAATGCGTGATGGACGGGTACCACAACCTCCCGGATCAGACGGCCGAGGCGTTCACCGACGACGGCTGGCTGCGAACCGGCGACGTGGGCAACATCGACGCTGACGGGTTCCTCACCGTGACCGGCCGGATCAAGGACATCTTCAAGACCTCCGGTGGCAAGTACGTCGCTCCGACGGCGATCGAGGCGAAGTTCATGGCGATCTGTCCCTATGCCAGTCAGTTCATGGTTTTCGGGGAAGCCCGAAATTACTGTGTCGCACTGATCTCCCTTGACGCCGACCTGATGTCGGGGTGGGCCAGGGAGAACGGAATGGACGGCGCGACCTACCAGGAGTTGGTCAACGCGCCGTCGGTGCGGGAAATGATCGGTGAGCACGTAGCCACTCTGAACGCCGGGCTGAACCGATGGGAAACCATCAAGAAGTGGCAGCTACTGGACCACGATCTGTCCATCGAGCGCGGCGAGCTGACACCGTCGTTGAAGGTGAAGCGCGCCGTGGTTGTCGAGCAGAACACAGACATCCTCGACTCCCTCTACACCTGATCAGAGCTCGGATACTCCGCCCGAGGAGAGGAAGGCCGTCGCGCCATCCAGGTTGCGCTGCGCCGCGGGAGTCAACCCCATTGCGAGTTCGAACTCGAATCCTCTGATCGCGAGGACGTGCACCTCCGGCAGGCGCTGAAAGCACTGCTGGCAGGTCGCCATGATGGCGGGGATCGAGAGGGCGTGCGACGTGAACGTGAAGTCCATTTTGGGCGCCGCGCGCCCCAAGGTGAACGATGCCACCGCAGCCTCTTTCGTGGCATCGACGAACAACACACGTTCCTTGTTGCTGATCAGTTCCGCGTCCTCGAGCAGAAGCTGATAACCGCGCTGCATCTCCGCGCTCGAGCAGAGGCCTTCTGCCTGAAGCCAATCGACGAACGCCCAGCCCAGACCGTCGTCTTGGCGACCGACGTTGCCGATCCCATAGATCAGACAGGAGTCATCATCGAACTCGTCGAGCGTCATGAACGGATGCGTTCGTTGACCACGTTTCCCGCCGGGTCGTAGACGGTGACGATCAGCGGCATCTGCCCGAAGGCATGTGTCGCACAGCTCAGACATGGGTCGTACGCGCGGATCCCGACCTCAATGGCGTTCATCATGGATTCGGTGATCTCGCCGCGTCCCTCCAGGTAGTCCTCGGCTACCGAGCGCACCGTGCGATTGATGACCTGATTGTTATGCGTGGTGGCCACAATCAGATTGGCGAAGGTGATTTCGCCCCCGGTACCGGCACGATAGTGATGGAGCAACGTGCCGCGCGGGGCTTCGACGACACCGACGCCCTCCCCGACCCATGCGTCGGCAGCGGGAGTCACGATCAGGTCCTCGTTCTGCAGGTCAGGATCGCGCAGCAGTTCTCCGATCAATTCCGCGGCGTGGAGCACTTCGATGGTCCGCGCCCAATTGGTATGCAACGTCATGCTATTCGCGGCACCTGCGGTGTACGCGTGGAAGCGCTCCAGCGCCTCCTGCGCGAGCGGAGTCGAGAGTGACTTCGTGACGTTCATCCGCCCGAGCGGCCCGACCCGAACCGAGCCCTTTTCCCTGCCAATGTCCTTCAGGAAGGGGAACTTCATGTACGTCCATTTTTCGACGGCTTCTGAAAAATGGTCGAGGTAGTCGTGATAGTCGATGTCGCGTAGGACGTGCTTGTCCTCGTCAATGATGCGCAGCGTGCCGTGGTAGTAGTCCACGTTGCCGTCGGCGTCGACCAGGGACATGTTGAGGGAGGGCACGTCGGCAAAGCTGTCCACCGCGGTTCGGTTCTTTTCGTGGAAGTCGTAGAACAGTCGAAGACCGTCTTGGGCGTAGTCGATGATCTCGTCGATCGACGGGAGGCCCTCCTCCCCGTGCAGCAGACGGTCGCATTCGGCCCGGCTCAGGTTCTTGCTGACGCCACCTGGCACCGAGCTGATGCCGTGCATTCTCCTGCCGAAGACCGACTTGATGACCTCCTGCCCCCACTTGCGCAACATGATCACTCTTCGCATCAACGCGGGGTCGGCCTCGATCAAGCCGAAGAGATTCCGCTGCTCGGGCGCGGCGTCCATCCCGAACATCATCTCGGGAACGACCAGATAGAAATACGCCGTCGCATGAGATTGCAGCATCTGCGCGTAGTGGCCGAGGCGGCGGATCTTCTCCGCCGTCCGCGTTATTCCGCCTTCTGCGTTCGCACCGACACCGATCATGTCGTCGAGCGCTTTGGCCCCGCACAGATGGTGACTGACGAAACAGATTCCGCAGATGCGCTGCATCAGCATGGGTGCCTCCCAGAACGGGTG
>JBKPSU010000124.1:0-20870 GCA_046735135.1 Actinomycetota bacterium | reverse complement strand
CACGCCGGGACTGGCTGTGAACCGGTCGCCGGCCTCCAACCCCGAGACGCCGAGCGTGGTCCGGTCGAGGACGGCGACGATGTATGCGAAGAGTCCGGTCGCCCAAACGATCCAGGGACGCAAATCCGAACCTTTCACTTTCATCTTTGTCTTAATGTCTGTCGCCAGTTTTCCGGACCGAGCCCTCGTTAAGCGAATTGATTAGCCGTGAGATCACTCACCCGGCGTGCGGGAATAGCCGGTCGCTGACGCTGAAAGTTGGCTGAAATCGCGTGACGGTGTGATCCCGTCGACGACATTGCGGCTATATGTCCAGATGAATTGCGTGCTTAACCTAATAACAACTTTCTGACTGAACCAGTCACGACTTCGCTCGAAATCGGGGTGCGGGTATTACAGTGTGCGCATGCGAGGTAGCCGTCCCCTTGTCAGACCCTTGGTGCGCCGGGTTGGCTGAGTACCGACTGGACGACCTCGCGCGGATTTCGGGTGTCAGCACGCGCAACATCCGCGCGTATCGCGAACGCGGCTTGCTCGACCCTCCTCGCAGGCAAGGCCGGTCGGCGTACTACGACGACTATCACCTGTCGCAGCTGAAGACCATCAACCAACTGCTTCGTAAGGGCTTCAACTCCGCACACATCGCCGAGTTCTTCGCCCGGATGCGCGAGGGCCACGATCTCGCGGCGATCCTCGGAGTGCAGCAGGCGATCATGGGCGGACGCGGAGACAATCCCCGCGCGGCGACCGTCGCCCTCGACCTCGATCCGCACTGCGACGACGCCGCGCGGCTGGTGTCGTGCGGACTGGCCGAACTCGCCGACGACCGGATCGCCCTCGTCCATCCCGCGATGGCCGAGATCGTCACTCGCTCAGCCGACCAACGGCACTACATACAGACGATCCTGCGGGTCGTCGACTCGATCGGCGGCGGCGTCGACGCGTTGGCGGCTACGCTCGTCGCCGCGCTGGAGGAGTCCATCACCGCCCGCTACGGGGCCGACTACGTCCCGAAGCCCAGCGATATGGATGAGGTGGCCCGGCTCAGTCAGGACTATCGCGATCTCGGCATCGCGGTCGTTACCCATCAGCTCGAAAGGGCACTGCGGCGGCACATGATGTCGGCCGTTTCCGACTACACCGCAGGGATGGTGACCAGCCGGCAGCGGAAGCCCTCCGGGTCCTAGCTCACACCCGCGTGCTGGCCGGGTCCCCGCCGAACCGCTGAGCGAGCCACACCGGGATCACGGCCACCACGGTCAGCGCCGCGGCCACCACGTTGATGACCGGTGCCTGGTTGGGGCGGAACAGGTTTCCGAAGATCCAGATCGGCAGCGTCTGCACCGTCGGCCCCGCGGTGAACGTCGTCACCACGATCTCGTCGAAACTGAGCGCGAACGCGAGTATCGCGCCCGCCACGAGCGCGCCGCGCATCATCGGGAAGGTCACATAGCGAAACGTCTGCCATGTCGAGGCGCCGAGGTCGGCGGAGGCGTCCTCGAGGCTGGAGCCCAGCCGTCGCAGCCGCGCCTGTGTGTTGTTGAAGACGATGACGATGCAGAACGTGGCGTGGCCGACGATCACCGTCGCCAGCCCCAGCGTGACGCCGAGGGCGGAGGTGAACGTCGCATTCAGCGCGATTCCGGTGACGATGCCGGGCAGCGTGATCGGCAGCACCACAAGCAGACTCACGACTTCGCGGCCGAAGAATTGATACCGCTGCACGGCGAACGCGGCCATCGTGCCGAGCAGCAATGCGATCGCCGTCGCGCCGAGGCCCACCACCACCGAATTGCTTAGCGCCTTCCACACGCCACCGCTGTTCCACGCGGCGACCCACCACCGAGTCGTGAAACCGCTTGGCGGAAAGGCGAATGTGCGCGACGAGTTGAACGCGTTCAGCAGCACCAGCGCCAATGGGATGTAAAGGAACAGCAGGATCAGCACCGTCCACCCGCGGACCACACGCTTCGCGCCACTGGACAGCATCAGACGTTCTCCAGCGCGCCGGTGCGGCGCATCGCCAGCAGGTACAGGATGATCGCGGCCAGCGGAATGATCGACAGTGCCGCGGCGAGCGGCTGGTTGTTGGCGGTGACAAGCTGGCCGTAGATGAGATTGCCGAGCATCTGCGTCTTGCCGCCCACGATCGTCACCGCGATGTAGTCACCCAGCGACAGCGAGAACGTGAAGATGGAGCCCGCCGCGATGCCGGGAAACACCATCGGCGCCACCACCATTCGCAACGTCGAGAGGTCGGAGGCGCCGAGGTCGGAACTGACGTCGATCAGCGAGTCGGGCACCCGATCGAATGACGCGAACACCGGGATGACCATGTACGGCAGCCACAGATAGGTCAGTGTGATCACCGTGGCGGCAAGACCGTAACCCGGCGTGTAGCCGCTGACCCAGGCCAGCGGGCCTTCGGGGGAGAGCAGCATCCGCCATGCGTACGCCTTGACCAGATAGCTCGCCCACAGCGGCGTCGTCACCGCGATCACCAGCAGCAGGCGCACATAGGGAGAGGCCACCTTGGCCATGTACAACGCCAGCGGCACCGCGAGCACGATGCAGATCACCGTCACCAGCAGCGCGACGCCAATCGTCCGAATCGTGGTGACCCGGAACACCGCGTCGGTGAACGCTTGGACGATGTTGTGGGTGGTGAACTTGTGGTTCACCTTGCCGGTGAAGCTATTGGTGCCCCAGAACGCCGAGAGGAGAAGCACCGCAAGCGATCCCAGGTAGGCCACCACCAACCAGGCCATCGGTGGGATCAGAAGGAGCGCCAGGCCGATCCGGCGTCGCGCGGACACCGAGATCGAACTGACTTGCACTACCCCTTGATCTGCTGCCACTTGGTGACCCACTCGTCGTAGGACGTGCAGTTGTCGCCGCTTCCATCGACACAGTTCTTCTGCGGCGTTGTCCAGTAGTGGATCTGTTTGGCGTAGTCGGCGTCGGTCGCATGGAAGACATCGCAGAAGTCCTTCTGCGACGTATGTTCACACGCCTTGGTCTGCGCCGGTGCCTCGCCGAAGTATTCGGCCACCTGAGCATTCACCTCCGGTGATGTGATCCAGCCCATCCACTTGTACATGCAGTTGGGATGGGCGGCCTTCAACGACACCATCCAGGTGTCGGACCATCCCGTGGAGCCTTCCTTCGGCAGGACGGTGTTGACCTGAACTTTGTTGTCGGTGCCGATGAGGTTGGCGATCACCTGCCAGGTGGTGCCGATCACCGATGTGCCGGACTCGAAGGCCTGCACCTCCTTGGTGTAGTCCGACCAGTATTCGCCGATACTGTCGTGCTGCTTCTTGAGCAGATCCGTTGCGGCATCGAGTTGTTCGGAGGTCAGCGAGTACGGGTCCTTGATGCCCAACTCCGGCTTCGTCTTCATCAGATACAGCGCCGCGTCGGCGATGTAGATGGGGGAGTCGTACGCGGTCACCTTGCCGGGGTACTTGCTGGCGCCGTCGAACACCGCGCCCCACGAGTTCGGCGCGTCCCGCACCACTTCGAGGTTGTACATCAGCAGGTTGGCGCCCCAGCCGTGCGGGATGCCGTACATCTGGCCGTCGACGGAGTTCCACGGCTTCTTCTTCAGGAAGTCCGAGATCGTGGCGTAGTTCGGCACCAGGTCGGTGTTGACCGGCGCGACGTCGCCCGCGTAGATCAGCCGCAGTGTCGCATCGCCGGAGGCCGACACGCCGTCATACTGACCGCTGCGCATCAGCTGGACCATCTCGTCGGATGTGTTGCCGATCTTGACATTCACCTTGCAGCCGGTCTGTTTCTCGAACGGGGTCACCCAGTCGACGGTCTTGTCGTTGGAGCCGTTCTCCGCGTAGCCGGCCCAGGCGATCAGGTTCAGCTGGCCTTCGCCGTTGCCGAGCGCGCTCATCGGTTGCATCTTCGGCGGGGACTCGCCTGAGCCACCGGATTCCTCTGAGCTCGAGCATCCGACGATCAGGGCGGCGCATGCGCCGAGGACCAGTCCCATTCGGGCGAACGAAGGTTTCATGGCAACTCCTCGATTGACAGTTGGTGAATGGCTTTTTCCGGCCACGCCAAGGTGATTGGCGTGCCGTGAGCCAGGTCCGGGGGCAGCCAGGTGCTTGCCGTGAGGACGGTGGCGGTGAGCGTGACTCCCTGCGAGGTGACCGCGGCGATCTTGGTGGTGGGGCCCGCGTAGATGACCTCCGACACGGTGGCGTCGGCGGTTCGAACGCCTCGTACGGGGTCGGTTCCCGGCTGGAAGACCGCGATGCGCTCTGGCCGCACGACGTATGTACCCGGCTTGCCGACGAACGCCTCGGCGGCGGCTCCGTCGAGCACGTTGGAGGTGCCGACGAAGTCGGCGACGAAGCGGTTGGCCGGGTTCTCGTAGACGTCGCGCGCGTTGCCGATCTGTTCGATGCGCCCGTTGTTGAACACTGCGAGCCGGTCGCAGAGTGTCAGGGCCTCGTCCTGATCGTGGGTGACGATGACGAAGGTGATGCCGACCTCGCGCTGGATCTCCTTCAGCTCGATCTGCATCTGCTCGCGAAGCTTGAGATCCAATGCGCCAAGCGGTTCGTCGAGCAGAAGCACCCGCGGCCGTCCGACGAGTGCGCGCGCCAGCGCCACCCGCTGGCGCTGACCGCCCGACAGCTGTGCGGGCTTGCGCGATGCCTCACCGGACAGCCGGACCATGTCGAGTGCATCAGAGGTGCGGCGGCGGCGCTCCTCGCGCGCTACGCCCTTGACCTTCAGCCCGTACTCCACGTTCTGCGCGACGGTCATGTGCGGGAACAGCGCGTATTCCTGAAAGACGGTGTTGACGTCGCGGCGCCGCGCGGGCAGGGCGGTCACGTCGACACCGCCGAGCCGGATCACCCCTGCCGTCGGCTGCTCGAATCCGGCGACCATGCGCAGCACGGTGGTCTTGCCCGACCCCGACGGCCCGAGGATCGCGAACAGCTCGCCGTCGCCGACGGTCAGGTCGGCGCCCTCCACGGCGACCACCTTGTGGCCCCGGCCGATTTTGCCCCTCGCGGCCACGGTGTCGCTGAATTCCTTGCGGACACCGATCAGCTCGATCTGTGGATCCTCAACGGCGGAAGCTGAATCAACGCGCTGCTGCGCGCCAATCGTCCCCGAAGGCATTGCCAGATCGTATGGATTCCACGGTGTAACCGCAGCGTCATTGCCGATTTCGTTACTCGGCGCCGCCATCGGGCACCGTTTCCGGCGTCAAGTCACCTTTGCGAAGAAAGTTCGGATGTCCTCGACGAGCAGCTGCGGGGACTCCATCGCGGCGAAGTGCCCGCCGGTGTCGAAGTCGCTCCAGTGCACGATGTTGTGGCGTTTCTCGCCGTATCGCCGGATGGCGAGATCCTCGGCGAACACCGCGACACCGGTCGGTACTCCCGACGGCGTCGGGAGCGTCCTGGCATGGGTGGTCTCGTAGTAGAGGTTGGCCGACGATGCGGCGGTAGCGGTGAACCAGTACACCGACACATTGGCGAGCAGTCGATCGCGGGGAACCGCATGTTCGGGCAGATCCTTGCCGGCGTTGGTCCACTCCTTGAACTTCTCCACGATCCACGCGAGCTGGCCTGCGGGCGAATCGGTCAGGCCGTAGCTCAGCGTCTGCGGCCGGGTGCCCTGGAGTTTGAAATAGCCCGCCTTCTCGGCGCTCCAGTCCACCGCCCGCGCCACCCGGTCGCGCTCGACGTCGGTCAACGCAGCGACCTCGTCGTCGGTGACGCCCCTTCCGGGCATGAAGCCGAAGGCGACGGCATTGATGTGCACGCCGAGAACCCGCTCCGGCGCCACACTGCCCATCAACGGACCGATGAAGGAGCCGTAATCACCGCCCTGAACGCCGTAGCGCGAATAGCCCAGGCCCGCCATCAGCTCGGTGAAGGCCTCGGCGATCCGGCCGGCCGTCCAGCCGCCCTCGGACAGCGGCGTCGAGAAGCCGTAGCCGACGAGGGAGGGGATCACGAGGTGAAACGCCTGCCCGGGGTCGAGCCCATGGGCCCGGGGATCGCTGAGCGGTCCGATGACGTCGAGGAACTCGACGACCGAGCCCGGCCAGCCGTGCAGCAGGATCAGCGGGCACGCGTCCGGCTCGGGTGACTCGACGTGCAGGAAGTGCACCGTCTGCCCGTCGATCTCGGTGCGGAACTGCGGGTAGGAGTTGAGCTCGGCCTCCTGCGCGCGCCAGTCGAAGCCCTCGGCCCAATAATCGGCCATTTGCCTGAGGTACTCGACGGGAACGCCGCGCTGCCAGGGTGTGCCCGGCAACTGCTCGGGCCAGCGGGTGGCCGCCAGCCGGGTCTTCAAATCGGCCACGTCGGCGTCGGGAATCGCGATACGGAACGGCTCGAGGATCAGCTGCGCGGTCACACCCGTTTGTAGCGATTGTTGCGGCAAAACGCGAGTAGCGGCCGCAACAAACGACACAGTTGCCGGGCCAGGGCGCACCCACCGCGCAGGTAAATCTGAGAAACTTGATACATCTGCGACCAGTGGCGTTGAAGTGAATATTGAGGTTATTGAAGTATCCTGTGGCACGTGTCGGTGTCCGATTCGATCTCGGGGTCGGTGTCCCGTCGGGACCTGATGAAGTTGGCGGCCGCGGTCCCGGCGGTGCTCGCCGTGTCGTCGTTGGTACCGCCACGGGCCGAGGCCGCGCCGATGGGAATCCTTCTCGACTATGCGGCGGGCGTGATCCCAGCAGCCGATATCCGGGCCGCGGGCGCACATGGAGCTATCCGCTATGTGTCCGATCGCAGGCCCGGCGGCCAGTGGATGCTCGGCAAGCCGATCCAGCTGCCCGAGGCACGTGATCTCTACCAGAACGGCCTGAAGATCGTTTCCTGCTACCAGTACGGCAAGCAGGACAGTGCGGACTGGCTGGGCGGGCAGAACGCCGGCATCCAGCACGCGAACCGGGGTTGGCAGCTACATCTCGCCGCAGGTGGTTCGAACGGCGCTCCGATCTATGCGTCCATCGACGACGACCCCTCATTCGACCAGTACAAACAGCAGGTGGCGCCATACCTGCGGGGCTGGGAAACGGTGCTCGGGCATCAACGGGTGGGCGTCTACGCGAACTCCAAGACCATCGACTGGGCGCTTCAGGACGGCCTCGGGTCGTACTTCTGGCAGCACAATTGGGGTTCGCCGAAGGGGTTCGTCCATCCGGCGGCGGCTTTGCACCAGGTCGAGATCGACAAACGCAGCGTCGGCGGAGTCGGGGTCGACATCAACGAGATCCTGAAGCCCCGATTCGGCCAGTGGGACTGAAAGCTTACCGATCAGTAAGTAGCGCCAGCAAACCTTTTCTGTTGGCTGATGGTCGCGACAAGACAAATCTCGTCAAGTTGTCGCGTTTGAACCGCCGAAACTCGCGCCGAAGACGAGGCGAAATTTTTGCATAACGATTTGATAACAGTCATGCTTTGATCTGCACTGTTATGCCTACTCGACCGTAACCACTTGCATGCAGGACATTTGTCCCGGATACCTTCGGCCGGTCTCCAGGGCAGGTGTTACCCAATGTGTGGTTACCCGAGAGTAGAACTCGCCAGTAACCATTTTGAGCGGAAAAATCGCCCTCGGCCTTATGACACTCTTAGTACGGCTGGAGTGTTCGGAGAGGCGCCGGCGCGCCGCTCTGCAGACATGGCCAGAGGCAGTCGGGATTCGACGACGAATCGTAGTGACCGAGCAGGGGATCAGGTCACTCCGCCGAGACAACCACAGCCCACAG
Organism: Actinomycetota bacterium; assembly: GCA_046735135.1. GTDB lineage: Bacteria > Actinomycetota > Actinomycetes > Mycobacteriales > Mycobacteriaceae > Mycobacterium. Next base: position 13,102 of record JBKPSU010000124.1, on the reverse strand, counting down.
ACGACGACTACGACGCAATACGTGCGAGACGCAGGAGATTACGAGACGTGACGATCAACGAAAAGCATGACTGGGGCACCCCGGCGAAGCCAGGAGAGGATTCCACCGGCCGCGACGATGAATCGGGAGCACATCAGTCCAGCCATGCCCTTGTCGATCGTCTGACCGCCGGTGAGCCCTACGCCGTCGCCTTCGGTGGCCAGGGCAGCGCCTGGCTGGAGACGTTGGAGGAGCTGGTGTCCTCGGCCGGTATCGAGGCCGAGCTGACGACCCTGGTGGGCGAGGCCGAACTTCTGCTGCGGCCGGTGGCCCGCGAGCTCATCGTGGTGCGTCCGATCGGCTTCAAGCCGACGCAGTGGGTCCGTGCGCTGGCGGCCGAGGAGGCCGTGCCGAGCGCCAAGCACCTGACATCGGCGGCCGTGTCCGTGCCCGGCGTGCTGCTGACCCAGATCGCCGCTGTTCGCGCGCTGAGCCGCCAGGGGATGGATCTGGCGGAAACGCCGCCCGTGGCCGTCGCAGGGCACTCACAGGGCGTGCTGGCGGCCCAGGCGCTCGCCGCCAAGGGCGCCAAGGACGTCGAGCTGCTGGCGCTGGCTCAGCTGATCGGCACCGCGGGCACGCTGGTGGCCCGTCGTCGCGGCATTTCCGTTCTCGGCGACCGCCCACCGATGGTGTCGGTCACCAACGCCGACCCCGAGCGCATCTCAGGGCTGCTTGACGAATTCGCACAGGACGTCCGCACGGTCCTGCCGCCGGTGCTGTCGATCCGCAACGGCAGGCGCTCCGCCGTCATCACCGGCACGCCCGAGCAGCTGTCGCGCTTCGAGCTCTACTGCAAGCAGATCGCAGAGAAGGAAGAAGCCGAGCGCAAGAACAAGGTTCGCGGCGGCGCGGTGTTCAGCCCGATGTTCGATCCGGTTCAGGTCGAGGTCGGCTTCCACACCCCGCGGCTGTCGGACGCCGTCGACATCGTCGGCGACTGGGCCGAGACCATAGGGCTCGACGTCAGCCTCGCGCGCGAGATGGCAGAGGCGATCCTGGTGCGCCGCGTCGACTGGGTCAGTGAGATCAACGCCCTGCACGACGCGGGCGCGCGCTGGATCCTCGACCTCGGCCCCGGCGACATCCTGACCCGGCTGACCGCACCGGTCATCCGCGGCCTCGGCGTTGGCATCGTGCCTGCCGCCACCCGCGGCGGGCAGCGCAACCTGTTCACCGTCGGCGCCGTGCCCGAGGTGGCCAAGCCGTGGTCCAGCTACGCACCGAGCCTCATCACTCTGCCCGACGGCTCGGTCAAGCTCTCGACGAAGTTCACCCGGCTCACCGGCCGGTCGCCGATCCTCCTCGCGGGCATGACCCCGACGACCGTCGACGCCAAGATCGTCGCCGCCGCCGCGAATGCGGGCCACTGGTCCGAGCTGGCCGGCGGCGGACAGGTCACCGAGGAGATCTTCGACAACCGCATCGCCGAGCTGACGCAGCTGCTCGAGCCGGGCCGTGCTGTCCAGTTCAACTCGCTGTTCCTCGATCCGTATCTCTGGAAGCTCCAGGTCGGCGGCAAGCGGCTGGTGCAGAAGGCGCGCCAGTCCGGCGCCCCGATCGACGGCGTCGTCGTCAGCGCGGGAATTCCCGAACTGGAAGAGGCCGTCGCGCTCATCGACGAGCTGAACGAGGTCGGCATCAGCCACGTGGTGTTCAAGCCGGGCACCGTCGAGCAGATCCGCTCGGTCATCAGGATCGCCACCGAGGCGCCGACCAAGCCGGTCATCATGCACATCGAAGGCGGCCGCGCCGGTGGCCACCACTCCTGGGAGGACCTCGACGACCTCCTGCTTGCCACCTACTCCGAACTGCGGTCGCGCTCCAACATCACCGTGTGCGTCGGCGGTGGCATCGGCACCCCCGAGCGGGCGGCCGAGTACCTGTCCGGCCGCTGGGCGCAGGCCTACGGCTTCCCGCTGATGCCCGTCGACGGCATCCTCGTCGGCACCGCTGCGATGGCGACCCTGGAGTCGACCACCTCGCCATCGGTCAAGCGGATGCTGGTCGGCACCGGTGGCACCGATCATTGGATCAGCGCCGGAAAAGCCCAGGGCGGCATGGCTTCCAGCCGCAGCCAGCTCGGTGCGGACATCCACGAGATCGACAACACGGCCTCGCGCTGCGGACGGCTGCTGGACGAGGTGGCCGGTGACGCCGACGCCGTCGCGGCCCGCCGCGACGAGATCATCGCCGCGATGGCCAACACCTGCAAGCCGTACTTCGGCGACGTCGCCGAGATGACTTACCTCGAGTGGCTGCACCGTTACGTCGAGCTGGCGATCGGCGACGGCTCCAGCACCGCCGACACCGCATCGCCGGGCAGCCCCTGGCTGGCCGACACATGGCGCGACCGGTTCTCCGAGATGCTCCAGCGTGCCGAGGCCCGGCTGCATCCGAAGGACTTCGGCCCGATCGAGACCCTCTTCGACGACGAGGCGCTGCTCGAGAAGCCGGATCAGGCGATCGCCGCGCTGCGGGGCCGCTATCCCGATGCGGCCACCATCAAGCTGCACCCGGCCGATGTGCCGTTCTTCGTCCAGCTGTGCAAGACGCTGGGTAAGCCGGTCAACTTCGTCCCGGTCATCGACAAGGACGTCCGGCGTTGGTGGCGCAGCGACTCGCTGTGGCAGGCCCACGATGCGCGCTACGACGCCGACCAGGTCTGCATCATCCCGGGCACGCAGGCCGTCGCGGGTATCACCAGGGTCGACGAGCCCGTGGGCGACCTGCTCGACCGATTCGAGCAGGCCTCGATCGACGACGTGTCGGCGCGTGGTGCCCAGCCCGTCTCGGTGGTCGCCCGTCGCCAGGCGCGCGCCGATGTCACCGGCCCGCTGGCCGTCGTGCTCGACGCGCCCGATGTGCTGTGGGCAGGCCGCGCCTCGATCAACCCGGTACACCGCATCGGTGGGCCTTCCACGTGGCAGGTCAACGAAAACCGCAGTGCCACACACCCGTCCACGGGTGCACGACTGGAGCTGGCCGAGGACGACACCGTCACGCTCAGCGTGCCGCTGTCCGAGGTCTGGATTCAGATCCGGTTCACGCTGCCGTCCTGCGCCGTCGACGGCGGTATGCCGATCGTCACCGTCGACGATGCCTCCGACGCGATGCGTTCGGTGCTCGCGATCGCTGCGGGTGCCGTCGGCCCGACGAGTTTGCCTGCGGTGCATGACAACACCGCTGCGCTCACCGTCCAGTGGGATCCGGAGAAGGTGGCCGACCACACCGGTGTGACCGCGACGTTCGGCGCCCCGCTGGCGCCCGGCCTCACCGTCGTGCCCGACGCGCTGGTGGGCATCTGCTGGCCCGCCGTGTTCGCGGCCATCGGCTCGGCCGTCACCGAGGACGGCTTCCCTGTCGTCGAGGGCCTGCTGAGTCTGGTCCACCTGGACCACGCCGCGCACCTGCTTTCGCAGCTGCCCAAGACGCGGGCCGAATTGACCGTCACCGCAACGGCTTCCGCGGCCACCGACACCGAGGTCGGCCGGGTCGTTCCGGTCGAGGTTGTCATCAAGGGCGAAGACGGCGCCGAGCTCGCCAAGCTGCAGGAGCGGTTCGCGATCCGCGGCCGCACCGGCGCCATCGCGCTCACCGACCCGCCACGCGCGGGCGGAGCCATGACCGACAACGCGACCGACACGCCACGCCGTCGTCGGCGCGACGTCACCGTCACCGCGCCGTCCGACATGAGCGCGTTCGCGGTGGTCTCCGGCGACCACAACCCGATCCACACCGACCGCGCCGCAGCGCTGCTGGCCGGGCTCGAGTCGCCGATCGTGCACGGCATGTGGCTGTCGGCCGCCGCGCAGCAGGTCGTCACCGCCACCGACGGCAAGGCCGTTCCGCCGGCTCGGTTGGTCGGCTGGACCGCCCGCTTCCTCGGCATGGTGCTGCCCGGCGACGAGGTCGACTTCCGCGTCGACCGCGTCGGAATCGACCGTGGCGCAGAGATTGTCGAGATCGCCGCGCGCGTCGGTTCCAACCTCGTCATGTCGGCGACGGCTCAGCTGGCCGCACCGAAGACGGTGTACGCGTTCCCGGGTCAGGGCATCCAGCACAAGGGTATGGGCATGGAGGTCCGTGCCCGGTCGAAGGCCGCGCGCAAGATATGGGACACCGCCGACAGGTTCACGCGGGACACGCTCGGGTTCTCGGTGCTGCACGTCGTGCGCGACAACCCGACCAGCCTGATCGCCAGCGGTGTGCACTACCAGCACCCGGAAGGCGTGCTGTACCTGACGCAGTTCACCCAGGTCGCGATGGCCACCGTTGCGGCCGCGCAGGTTGCCGAGATGCGCGAGCAGGGCGCGTTCGTCGAAGACGCCATCGCCTGCGGCCACTCGGTCGGTGAGTACACCGCGCTGGCGTGCGTCAGCGGTGTCTACGAACTCGATGCGCTGCTCGAGGTGGTGTTCCACCGCGGTTCGAAGATGCACGACATCGTGCCGCGCGACGAGCTGGGCCGGTCCAACTACCGGCTTGCTGCGATCCGACCGTCACAGATCGACCTCGACGACTCCGCGGTCGTGGACTTCGTCGCCGAGATCTCCGAGCGCACAGGCGAATTCCTGCAGATCGTCAACTTCAACTTGCGTGGCTCGCAGTACGCCATCGCGGGCACGGTGCACGGACTGGAGGTGCTGGAGGAAGAGGTCGAGAAGCGCCGCGAGATCAGCGGTGGCAAGCGGTCGTTCATCCTGGTGCCCGGCATCGATGTACCGTTTCACTCCTCGGTGCTGCGGGTCGGCGTCGCCGACTTCCGCCGCTCGCTGGAGCGGGTCATGCCGCGTGACCAGGACCCCGACCTGATCATCGGCAAGTACATCCCGAACCTGGTACCGCGGCCCTTCACGCTGGACCGTGATTTCGTACAGGAGATCCGCGACCTGGTGCCCGCCGAGCCGCTCGACGAGATCCTCGCGGACTACGACACGTGGCGCAACGAAAAGCCGGCCGAGTTGTGCCGCAAGATCGTCATCGAGTTGCTGGCATGGCAGTTCGCCAGCCCGGTGCGGTGGATCGAGACGCAGGACCTGCTCTTCATCGAGGAGGCGGCGGGCGGCCTTGGCGTCGAGCGGTTCGTCGAGATCGGCGTGAAGTCTGCGCCGACCGTCACAGGCTTGGCCACCAATACGCTCAAGCTGCCCGAGTACTCGCACAGCACAACGGAAGTGCTCAACTCCGAGCGCGACGCCTCCGTGCTGTTCGCGACAGACACCGATCCTGAGTCTGACCACGACGAGGTGGACGAGACGCCGGCAGCGGCACCGGAGGCGGCGGCCGAAACCGCCGCCGCTGAGGCGCCGGCACCTGCTCCGGCGACCGCACCCGCGGGAACGCCGCAACCCGACGACATTGCGTTCGACGCGTCGGACGCGACGCTCGCGCTGATCGCGCTGTCCGCGAAGATGCGGATGGACCAGATCGAGCCGCTCGATTCCATCGAGTCGATCACCGACGGCGCGTCGTCACGGCGCAACCAGCTGCTGGTCGACCTCGGTTCGGAGCTGGACCTCGGCGCCATCGACGGCGCGGCCGAGGCTGACCTGTCCGGACTGAAGTCGCAGGTGACCAAGCTGGCGAGGACGTACAAGCCTTACGGCCCAGTGCTTTCCGACGCCATCAACGACCAGCTGCGCACGGTGCTCGGCCCGTCCGGTAAGCGGCCCGCCGCCATCGCCGAGCGGGTCAAGAAGACCTGGGAACTCGGCGACGGCTGGGCCAAGCACGTCACCGTCGAGGTCGCGCTGGGCACCCGCGAAGGCAGCAGCGTCCGCGGCGGCAGCCTCGGCGGCCTCAACGACGGTGCGCTTGCCGACGCAGCGTCCGTCGACAATGTGATCGACGCCGCTGTGCAGGCGGTGGCCGGCCGCCGCGGTATCGCGGTGGCGCTGCCGTCGGCAGGCGGTGGCGCGGGTGGCGGCGTGGTGGATTCCGCTGCGCTCAACGAGTTCGCCGAAAAGGTCACCGGCCACGACGGCGTGCTGGCCTCGGCGGCCCGCATGATGCTGAGTCAGCTCGGGCTCGACAACGCTGTCTCCACCCCCGAGGCGGCCACCGATGCCGAGCTGATCGACCTTGTCACCTCCGAACTCGGTTCTGACTGGCCGCGTTTGGTGGCGCCGGTGTTCGACGGCCGCAAGGCGGTGCTGTTCGACGACCGGTGGGCCAGCGCGCGCGAGGATCTCGTCAAGCTCTGGCTGACGGACGAGGGCGAGATCGACGCCAATTGGCAACGGCTCTCGGAGCGGTTCGAGGGCGCCGGCCACATCGTCGGCAAGCAGGCGTCGTGGTGGCAGGGTAGGGCCCTGGCCGCCGGCCGCAACATCCACGCGTCGTTGTTCGGCCGTGCCGCAGCCGGTGCGGAGAACCCGGGCAAGGGCCGCTACAGCGACGAAATCGCTGTGGTGACAGGCGCTTCGAAGGGATCGATCGCCGCTTCGGTGGTCGCAGGCTTGCTCGACGGTGGCGCGACCGTCATCGCCACCACATCCAAGCTCGACGACAACCGGCTCGAGTTCTACCGCAACCTCTACCGCGACAACGCCCGCTTCGCGGCGGCGCTGTGGGTGGTGCCCGCCAACATGGCGTCCTACTCCGACATCGACGCACTGATGCAGTGGATCGGCAACGAGCAGAGCGAAAGCCTTGGGCCGCAGTCCATTCACCTGAAGGACGCGCAGACTCCGACGCTGCTGTTCCCGTTCGCGGCGCCGCGTGTGGCGGGCGATCTTTCGGAGGCCGGCTCGCGCTCCGAGATGGAGATGAAGGTTCTGCTGTGGGCCGTGCAGCGGCTCATCGGCGGCCTGTCGCACATCGGCGCCGAGCGCGACATCGCGTCTCGACTTCACGTCGTGCTGCCCGGGTCACCGAACCGCGGCATGTTCGGCGGCGACGGCGCCTACGGCGAATCGAAGTCGGCGCTCGACGCGGTGGTCACGCGATGGAACGCGGAATCGTCGTGGGCGCAGCGCGTCAGCCTGGCGCACGCGCTGATCGGCTGGACCCGCGGCACCGGGCTGATGGGCGCCAACGACGCGATAGTCAGCGCCGTCGAAGAGGCGGGTGTCACCACCTACTCGACCGAGCAGATGGCCGCCATGCTTCTCAACCTGTGCAGCATCGAGTCGAAGGTAGCTGCCGCGCAGGAGCCGTTGAAGGCGGACCTGACCGGCGGATTGGGCGATATCGACATCGACATGTCCGAGCTGGCCGCCAAGGCCCGCGACGAAATGGCCGCCGAAGCAGCCGAGGAGAGCGAGGAGCAGGGCGGCACGATCGCCGCGCTGCCGTCGCCGCCGCGTGGTTTCGCCTCGGCGCCGCCGCCTGCGTGGGACGACCTCGACGTCGATCCCGCCGATCTGGTGGTGATTGTCGGCGGTGCGGAACTCGGCCCGTACGGCTCGTCGCGCACCCGTTTCGAGATGGAGGTCGACAACGAGTTGTCGGCGGCCGGTGTGCTCGAGCTGGCCTGGACGACCGGCCTGATCAAGTGGGAGGACGACCCGAAACCGGGTTGGTACGACGCTGAGTCGGGCGACCTGGTCGACGAGTCGGAGTTGGTGGAGCGCTACCACGACACCGTCGTGGAGCGGACCGGCATCCGCGAGTTCGTCGACGACGGCGCGATCGACCCCGATCACGCCTCGCCGCTTCTGGTTTCGGTATTCCTGGACAAGGACTTCACCTTCGTGGTGTCGTCCGAGGCCGATGCGCGTGCATTCGTGCAGTTCGACCCGGAGCACACGATTGCCACGCCGGTGCCAGACAGCAGCGACTGGCAGGTCACTCGGAAGGCGGGCACCGAGATTCGGGTGCCGCGTAAGACCAAGTTGTCGCGGACGGTCGGCGGTCAGATTCCGACCGGGTTCGACCCGACGGTGTACGGCATCAGCCAGGACATGAACACCTCGCTGGACCGGGTTGCGGTGTGGAACATCGTGGCGACCGTCGACGCATTCCTCGGTGCGGGCTTCAGCCCGGCCGAGCTGATGCGGTGGGTGCATCCGGCGATGGTGGCCAGCACGCAGGGCACCGGCATGGGCGGCATGACGTCGATGCAGACGATGTACCACGGCAACCTGCTCGGGCGGAACAAGCCGAACGACATCCTGCAGGAAGTTCTGCCGAACGTCGTTGCGGCCCATGTCATTCAGTCCTACGTCGGTAGCTACGGCTCGATGATCCATCCGGTCGGTGCATGCGCGACAGCGGCGGTTTCGGTCGAGGAAGGCGTCGACAAGATCAAGCTCGGCAAGGCCGAACTGGTGGTCGCGGGCGGCTTCGACGACCTGACGCTGGAGGCGATCATCGGCTTCGGTGACATGGCGGCCACCGCCGACACCGAGATGATGCGTGCCAAGGGCATCAGTGACTCGAAGTTCTCGCGCGCCAACGATCGTCGTCGGCTGGGCTTCCTCGAGTCGCAGGGCGGCGGGACGATCCTGCTGGCCCGCGGCGACCTCGCGCTGAAGATGGGGCTGCCGGTGCTGGCGGTGGTGGGTTACGCGCAGTCGTTCGCCGACGGCGTGCACACCTCGATTCCCGCTCCGGGCCTAGGCGCTCTTGGCGCAGGCCGCGGCGGCAAGGACTCGCTGCTGGCGCGTTCGCTGGCCAAGCTGGGCGTCGGGGCCGACGACATCGCAGTGGTGTCCAAGCACGATACGTCGACGCTTGCCAACGACCCGAACGAGACCGAGCTACACGAGCGGCTCGCCGACTCGATGGGCCGTTCGGACGGCGCACCGCTGTTCATCGTGTCGCAGAAGAGCCTGACCGGTCACGCCAAGGGCGGCGCTGCGGTGTTCCAGATGATGGGCATGTGCCAGATGCTGCGCGACGGGGTCATCCCGCCGAACCGCAGCCTGGACTGTGTCGACGACGAGCTGGACGGCTCCGAGCACTTCGTGTGGGTGCGCGAGACGCTGCGGCTGGGCGCGAAGTTCCCGCTGAAGGCGGGCCTGATCACCAGCCTGGGCTTCGGCCACGTGTCCGGTGTCATCGCGCTGGTGCATCCGCAGGCCTTCATCGCGGCGCTCGATCCCGAGCAGCGGCAGGCCTACCAGGAGCGGGCGGGCGCAAGGGTGCTCGCGGGCCAGCGGCGACTCGCCTCGGCGATCGCAGGCGGCAAGCCGCTGTACGAGCGGCCGGCGAGCAACCGCCGACTCGACGACGAGGCGCCGGAGAATCGCGTGGAGGCCGAGATGCTGCTCGATCCCGCGTCGAGGCTCGGCGAAGACGGTGTCTACATCAGATAACCTTCGCAGCGTGAGCATCGTAGGTGTCGGCATCGACCTGGTCTCGATCCCTGAGTTCGCAGAGCAGGTCGACCGGCCCGGAACGGTGTTCGCCGAAACGTTCACGCCCGGTGAGCGCCGCGACGCCGCGGACAAGAGTTCGTCGGCGGCGCGGCACCTGGCGGCCCGGTGGGCGGCCAAGGAGGCGGTCATCAAGGCGTGGTCGGGATCGCGGTTCTCCAAGCGGCCGGTGCTGCCCGAGGGCATCCATCGCGACATCGAGGTCATCACCGACATGTGGGGCCGGCCGCGGGTGCGGCTGACCGGCGCGATCGCCGAGCATCTGGAGAAGGTGACGATCCATTTGTCGCTGACCCACGAGGGCGATACCGCCGCCGCCGTCGCCGTCCTCGAGGAGCGTTAGGCGCGCTGGTCCCCATCCGGCGAGCGTCACGAGCGCTGTCGCCCTTTCCCGCGAGCAGACGCAAAAGCGCGTGTCGCTGCGGCGTGTCGGGGGACTTTGCGTCTGCTCGCGCAGGAAGGGTGAGCGGTTAACCTCGTGCCATGAGTGATCTCGTGGAGCGGGTGCGCGACGTGCTGCCGTCGGTGCGCGGCGATCTGGAAGACCTGGTCCGTATTCAGTCGGTGTGGGCGGATCCGGCCCGCAGGGATGACGTGCAGCGCAGCGCCGATGCAGTGGCAAAGCTGTTGTCGCAGGCCGGATTCGGCGATGTGCAGATCGTCAGCGAGGGCGGTGCACCGGCCGTCATCGCCAGGCACCCGGCGCCACCCGGCGCGCCGACGGTGCTGCTGTATGCCCATCACGACGTGCAACCCGAGGGCGATGACACGCAGTGGGCGTCGCCGCCGTTCGAGCCGACCGAACGCGACGGCCGCCTGTACGGCCGCGGCAGCGCCGACGACAAGGCCGGTATCGCAACACATCTCGCCGCGTTTCGTGCCCACGGTGGTCAGCCGCCGGTCGGTGTGACGGTGTTCGTTGAAGGCGAGGAGGAGTCGGGATCGCCGTCGCTGGGCCGGCTGCTGACCGCCCACAAGGAGGCGCTGACCGCCGATGTCATCGTCATCGCCGACTCCGACAACTGGAGCACCGACATCCCCGCGCTGACGGTGTCGCTGCGGGGCGTGGCCGACTGCGTGGTGGAGGTGGCCACGCTCGACCACGGCCTGCACTCGGGTATCTGGGGCGGCGTGGTGCCCGACGCGCTGAGCGTGCTGGTGCGACTGCTGGCGTCGCTGCACGACGACGACGGCAACGTCGCGGTCGAGGGCCTGCACGAGGCGACGGCCGCAGACGTCGACTATCCCCAGGAGCGGGTGCGCGAAGAGTCCGGAATGCTGGACGGCGTCAGCGAGATCGGTTCCGGGTCAGTGCCACAGCGGCTTTGGGCGAAACCGGCGATCACAGTCGTCGGCATCGACACCACCTCGATCGCGTCGTCGTCGAACACGTTGATCCCGCGGGCGCGGGCGAAGGTCAGCCTGCGGGTCGCACCCGGCGGCGATGCGCGGGCTCACCTCGATGCGCTGACCCGTCACCTGGAAAAGCATGCGCCGTGGGGAGCGAAGGTCACCGTCACTCCGGGCGATATCGGGCAGCCGTACGCGATCGACGCCAGCGGCCCGGTGTATGACGCGGCCAGGGCGGCCTTCCGGCAGGCGTGGGGCACCGAACCGGTGGACATGGGCATGGGCGGCTCGATCCCCTTCATCGCCGAGTTCGCCGAGGCGTTCCCGTCGGCGAAAATCTTGGTGACCGGCGTGGAAGACCCTGGGACGCAAGCCCATAGCATCAACGAGAGCCTTCACCTCGGGGTGCTGGAACGCGCGGCGACTGCCGAGGCGCTGCTGTTGGCGAACCTCGCGTCAGACCGATAGATCGCGAAGCAGCTTGGCCACGTGCCCGGTGGCCTTGATGTTGTACTGCGCGACCTCGACCTTGCCCTTCTCGTCGACGACGAACGTCGACCGGATGACACCCTGCACCGTCTTGCCGTACATCTTCTTCTCGCCGTAGGCGCCCCACGCCGTGAGCACCTTGCGGTCGGGATCCGACAGGAGCGGGAAGGTGAGCTTTTCGTTGTCGCGGAACTTCGCGAGTTTTTCGGGCTTGTCGGGGGAGATGCCGACGACGTCGAGGCCGGCGTCAGTGAGCTCGCTCAGGTTGTCGCGAAAGTCGCACGCCTCCTTGGTGCATCCCGGCGTGGACGCCGCCGGGTAGAAGTAGACGATGACTTTGCGACCGCGATAGTCGGCCAGCGATACCTTCTCGCCGTTGGCGTCGGACAGACTGAACGTGGGGGCTTTGTCGCCCACCTCCAGGCGCGGAGTCGGTGCCAAGGTTTGATCCCTTTCTCGTCTACCGGCGCGTCAGGATTGGTGCCGGCTGTTTTAGGGTAGTTCGGCAAGGCTCGGACGATGGAGGACGACTGTGGCGGATCGAGATCCCGACACCATCAGGCAGGAGATCGATCAGGCCCGTGACCAGCTAGCGGTCACCGTGGATACGCTCGCCGAGCGTGCGAACCCGCGCCGGATCGCCGACGACGTGAAGTCGGGGGTGGCCCGGTTCGTCAAGAAACCGGCAGTGGCGATTTCGCTTGCCGGAATCGGAGCCGTGCTTGTGGCACTGTTCGTCCGCAAGCTCAGGCGTTGAGCCCCGCGCTCAGCGACTACGTCGTTCGCGTAGCCAGTCGGAGAATGAGAAGCCGGGGGGATTGGCGCTGCGTCCCAGCCGGCTGCAATTGCGGACGACTGTCGGCTCGGCTGCGTCCGTGACCTGCACAGCTACCTGATTTACGGTAGGACGGGACGACGAATCCGATGAGCGCATTGTGTTGAACGCTAACATCAGCTAAGCCTCCCTTCCAACCCTTGAGCTATTGGCAGTTGCGTCTGCAACGACTGTCAGCTAACAGCAGACTAGCATGGTGAGCCGCTTTTACCCAGCTTGATCGGCTAGATTCGGCGTAGAAGATACGAGCCCGTTACCTGATAATGATGCGCGTTGTGGATAATCGTTGCTGCCGCCAGCGATGCGTAGCACATATTGACGGTTATGGTCAGTTTTTGACGCAGGTCGACGCTGCAAATCATGCTGGCAACCATTGACCAATGGCAGAGTCCGCGATGTCCGCAACTCTTCGCTGAATCGAAAGGTTGCCCCGTTTCACCCAGGTACATTTCAGCTGATACGGGTCAGGCTCGTGAAGGGGCCACCATGCGAACCGGTCTCCGTCCGTACATCACCGCCGGAATTGCTCTTGTCGGTGCGAGCGCCGTGGCAGTCACGCCCATCGCGGCGATCCCGCGGGACGTGAAGGTCCCCAACCCGGACGTCGAGTTGAGCGCGAACCCGTTCGACGCCTACTTGCAGGCCATCGAGCGGGCGTTCGGCAACGCCCAGCGGGTGATCGGCCAGGCTCTCGCCGACCCGGCGGTGTTCCCTCTTACTCCCGAGCAGATTCTGAACAGCCTGTTCGGTGACCCGAGGAACAACCTCCAGATCCTCGTCAACGACTTCGAGGAGTTGCAGCAGTTCCTGCCCACGAACCTGCCGGGATTCGCGAACGACATCGCCGACAACCTGCGCGGGACGATCAACAACGCCGTGGCCGGGGACTTCGTCGCGGCGGTCAACGATCTGATCGCGGTGTACAGGACTGCCCGCCTACTCGAGGACGCGGCGTTGGAGCTGCCCTTGGACCTCCTCGGACGCGACTTAGCTCGAGAGACGACCTTCCGCGATCCCCGGACGGGGGCCGACCGCGCTAGTCGGTCCCGTTATCAGCGGCTTGCTG
>JBKPSU010000123.1:0-44636 GCA_046735135.1 Actinomycetota bacterium | reverse complement strand
AGCCAGCAGTATCCGACTTCGGTTCGGCGACAACAGGATCGAGAGCGCATGGTGGGGCTTTCCCCCGGCGAAGGCGAGCCTGTTGACCCGCATCAGCGCCGCGCCGATTGCGACGTCGAGTAGCTGGGCATTGCGGGGGCCAGCGACCTCCGCGGTGATCTCATGCTCAACGCGGTCAAGCTCGACTCCAGCATCGGCGAGCAGTCGGTAGAGCGGCGCGTGTGTCAAGGCCTCCGCGGTGACCGTGCCCGACAGCGCTTCGGGCAGCCACGCTTGGGTGATCATCAGCGGCTCTGACGTGCGCCGCTCACGGCGCAGCCGCACCACGTGCAGCCCACGCTCGGTGCCGAGTTGGTCGGCGAAAGGTGCGGGCATGTTGCGAATGTCGAGCTCGATGACGTCGACGTCGGTCTGCAACTCCGTTTTGCGCAGCCCGTCCATGAACGACCCGCCTGCGGGGATGCGTCGCTCCTGCGGGCGGTCGCGAACGAAGGATCCGACGCCCTGTCTGCGTTCGATCAGGCCGGCGTCGGCCAGATCGGCCAGTGCCCGCCGGACGGTGATCCGCGAGACACCGAACTGTTCGCACAGCACCTGTTCGGTCGGCAGCGGATCACCAGCGGCCAATGCTCCCCTGGCGATCTCGTCGTGCAGCACCAGGAACAGCTGGCGGTGCAGAGGTACGCCGGCGCCCGCTGTCACCGCCGCCCGTGCGTCGTAGCGGCCCATCAGGGCTCCCAGCATAGAGGGCATGCGACCCGTTTCTTGAGTTTGAACTGCAGTTATTATATATCTATAACAATAGGACCATCTACGAGATTTTCTGGGAGCAGCTTTGACCGCCGCAACGCACGAAACCGCGACGGCGCCGTCCGGGCCGACCGGGAAGCTCGCCACCTGGGTCGCCGGCCTGACGCTCGCCGACGTTCCCGCGCCGGTGCGAGAGCGCGCGAAACACCTCCTGTTGGACGGGATCGGCTGCGCACTGATCGGCGCACAACTGCCGTGGTCGCGAACGGCCACCGAGGCGGTGCTCGACATCGACGGCGCGGGAGACACCGTCGTCATCGGCAGCGGACGCACCGCGAGCGGACCGGCAGCGGCGGTGCTCAACGGCACCTTCATCCAGGGCTTCGAACTCGACGACTTCCATCCGATCGCGCCGCTTCACAGTTGCTCGCTGGTGCTCCCCGCGCTTCTCTCCACCGCAGCGTCGCTCCCGAGGACGCGCGGCGTCGACTTTTTGCTCGCCGCGATCGTCGGCTTCGAGGTCGGGCCGCGAGTCGGCTACACGCTCAACGGCGCCCAAATGCTTGACCGCGGTTGGCATTCCGGCTCCGTCTTCGGCACCCACTCCGCGGCGATGGCGTCCGGCAAGCTGCGCGGGCTGTCCCCCGCACGGTTGGAGGACGCGTTGGGCCTGGCGGCCACGCAATCGTCGGGCCTGATGGGCCGCCCAGTTCGAGGCGATGAGCAAGCGCATGCATCACGGGCTGGCGGCGCGCAACGGGCTGTATGCCGCGGGTCTCGCCGCACACGGCTACACCGGAATCAAGAGGGTGTTCGAGCGCGAATACGGCGGATTCCTCAGCGTTTTCGGAGAAGGCCACCACCCCCAGCCCGACTCGCTGACGAGCGACCTCGGGAAGCGGTGGGAGACGCAGACGATCATGAAGTCCTACGCCGCGATGGGCGGACTGCACGGCGGCATCGATGCCGCGCGCCAACTGCTTCCTTCGGTGCGTCTGGCAACGCGCTGCTGCGGGCAATCGCTGGACACGTCGTTGCGCGCGGCACGCTGGTTGGCACCTACGAGCGCTGAACTCTAGTCCTCGGGGACCTCGCGCTCGATCTCGTCCAGCCAGGTCTTGGCCGACATGTCCGACGGCGCGCGCCAGTCACCGCGCGGCGACAACGCTCCGCCGTGGGATACCTTGGGCCCGTTGGGCATCGCGGACCGCTTGAACTGCGAGAACGAATAGAACCGTTGCACGAAGACCTGCAGCCAGTGCCGAATCTCCTTGAGTGAATAGACGGGCCGCTTGTCCGGCGGATATCCGGCAGGCCAGTCACCGCGCTCTGGGTCGCTCCATGCGTGCCAGGCCAGGAAGGCCACCTTCGACGGTCGGAATCCGTACCGGAGTATCTGGAACAACGAGAAGTCCTGCAGCGCATACGGGCCGACCTTGCCCTCGCTACTCTGGATCTCCTCGTCCTCGCCTTGTGGCACCAGCTCGGGGCTGATCTCGGTGTCCAGCACCGACTTCAACACCTCGTTGACATGGTCGTCGAACTGGTTCGATGAGACCACCCATCGGATCAGGTGCTGGATCAGCGTTTTCGGCACACCGCCGTTCACGTTGTAGTGCGACATCTGGTCGCCGACGCCGTAGGTCGACCACCCGAGCGCCAACTCGGACAGATCACCGGTGCCCAGCACGATACCGCCGCGCTGGTTGGCGATGCGGAAAAGGTAGTCGGTGCGCAGGCCGGCCTGAACGTTCTCGAACGTGACGTCGTAGACCTTCTCCCCGCGTGAGAACGGGTGACCGATCTCGCCGAGCATCAGTTCGGCGGTCGACTTGATGTCGATCTCTTCGAATGTCACGCCAAGCGCCTCGGTCAGCCGGATGGCATTACTCTTGGTCCGCTCGCCGGTGGCGAAACCGGGCAGCGTGAACGCGAGAATGTCACTGCGCGGCCGATTTTCGCGGTCCATCGCGCGAGCTGCGACGATCAGCGCGTGCGTCGAGTCCAGCCCGCCGGAGACGCCGATGACCACCTTCGGGAAGTTGAGCGCACGGAGCCGCTGCTCGAGGCCGGCCACCTGAATGTTGTAGGCCTCATAGCAATCCTGCTGCAGCCGTGCGGCATCCGCGGGAACGAATGGGAACCGCTCGACCTCGCGGCGCAGCCCGATGTCGCCACCGGGCGGGTCGAGCTCGAACTCGATGCGCCGGAACAACTCTGTGTCGATGCCGTGGTGCACCCGGTTGTCGTCGAACGTGCCCATCCGAAGCCGCTCCGAGCGCAGCAGCTCGGTGTCGACGTCAGCGACAGATCGGCGCGAACCGCGCGGGAAGCGCTCCGATTGCTCGAGGCACACGCCATTCTCCCAGATCATGGTCTGGCCGTCCCAGGCTAGGTCGGTCGTCGATTCACCTTCTCCCGCAGCCGCGTACACGTAGGCGGCAAGGCAGCGCGACGACGCGGAGCGGGCCAGCAGCGCGCGGTCCTCGGCACGGCCGATCGTGATCGGGCTGCCGGACAGGTTCGCGATCACCGTCGCGCCCGCCAGCGCGGCCTCGGCGCTCGGCGGAATGGGCACGAACATGTCCTCGCAGATTTCGACATGAAGGACGAATCCCGGTAGGTCGTCGGCGGCGAACAGCAGATCCGGACCGAACGGCACATCGGCGTCGCCTATTCGGATCAACCCCCGCACGTTGTCACCGGCGGCCACCTGACGACGCTCGTAGAACTCGCGATACGTCGGCAGGTACGACTTCGGCACCACGCCGAGCACCCGGCCCCGATGTATCACGACGGCGGTGTTGTAGATCCGGTGCTGATAGCGCAGCGGCGCCCCCACGACCAGCACAGGCAGCAGATCGACCGACGCCGTGACGATTCCGAGCAGTGCGTCGCCCACCGCGTCGAGAAGCGCATCCTGCAAGAGGATGTCCTCGATCGAATAACCCGACAGAGTCAGCTCGGGAAAGACCGCAAGGCCGACGCCGTCGTCATGGCACTCACGCGCCAGCTGCAGCACCGTTTCTGCGTTGGTCGCCGGCTCGCCGATCGCAGTGGGCACGGTGCAGGCGGCCACCCGCACAAACCCCTGGCCGTAGGCGCTGTAAAAGTCCATCACCCTCTATTGTCGCCTGTGAAGTGTCATAAACCCATTACGGGGTATCAACGATTCGTGAGTGACACCGCCGTACTCGTCATCGACATGCTCAACAGTTACCAGCACGAGGACGCCGAAAAGCTGGCACCCAGCGTCGCCGACATCGTCGATCCGCTGTCCGGGCTGATCTCGGTGGCGCGTAAACGCGACGACGTCGACCTCATCTACGTCAACGACAACTACGGCGACTTCACCGCCGATCAGGAGACCCTGGTACGGCAGGCGCTCGACGGTGAACGGCCCGATCTGGTCAGGCCGATCCTCCCCGGAGAAGGTGTTCGCTTCCTGCAGAAGGTCCGGCACAGCGCGTTCTACGCCACCGCCCTGGCATATCTGCTGCGTCAGCTGGAAACCAAGCAGGTGATCCTGACCGGGCAGGTCACCGAGCAGTGCATCCTCTATACGGCGCTCGACGCCCATCTGCGCCACTTTCAGGTGATCGTTCCTCCCGATGCCGTCGCCCATATCGAAGCCGACCTCGGCAAGGCCGCGCTGCGCATGATGGAACGCAACATGCGCGCCGCGCTCACGCCTGCGGAGAAGTGCCTGGACTGACGCCGGCTGCGGTCTTGTGTTGGCCTGCAGTTCGCCCGCGCGCATCATGGGCGATCCGGCGATTTTCCCTCCGTCGCGCAAGGTGGGGTGACACCCGCTGGATACTGGAGGAAACGTGAACAAGCTTGCCGTTCAACGTCAGTCGCGGCCCTTGCTGCCCGAGCTTTCTGAGCTTTTCAACGGCTTGCCCGCGTTCGCAGGTCTTCGCCCGTTCTTCGACAACCACCTGCGGCTGGAGGACGAAAGCAAGGAGGGTGTCTACGAGGTGCGCGCTGAGCTGCCCGGGGTCGATCCGATCGAGGACGTCGAGGTGACCGTCCGCGACGGCCGGCTGACGATCAAGGCCCTGCGCACACGGACCACCGAGTCGAACGGGATCTCGGAGTTCTCGTACGGATCGTTCACGCGGACGGTGACCCTGCCCGACGGCGCCGAGGAGGACGACATCAGCGCCACCTACGACCGTGGCATCCTCACCGTTTCGGTCCCGCTGTCCGACGAGCCGGCCGCCGAGAAGCGCGTCGAGGTGTATGAGATCAAACCCCTCGACGAGGACGAGGACGGGCATGGCGACGACGCGGACGACGATCATGCCGACGATGTCGAAGCCCACGACGAGGACGCACACGTAGGCGATCCCGAGGGCGAGGATCAGCACCCATCCGGCGAAGGGGCCTGATCGCCTACCCTGGACGGGATGGAAGCCCCCGAACTCGTCGCCCAGCTGCAAGGACGTCGGGTCGCGGTGCTGACAGGGGCGGGGATGTCCACCGACTCGGGGATTCCGGACTACCGCGGACCGGATTCGCCGCCGAGCAATCCGATGACGATCCGGCAGTTCACCTCGGACCCGGTGTTTCGCCAGCGCTACTGGGCGCGCAATCACGTCGGCTGGCGGCACATGGATGAGACCCTGCCGAACGCCGGTCACCGCGCGCTGGCTGCGCTCGAGCACGCCGGTGTGGTGTCCGGGGTGATCACCCAGAACGTGGACCTGCTGCACACCAAGGCAGGCAGCCGCGACGTGGTCAACCTGCACGGCACTTACGCCGAGGTGATCTGCCTGGACTGCGGCCACACGATGACCCGCGCCGCGCTGGCAGAAATGCTCGAGGCGGCCAACCCCGGCTTCGTCGAGCGAGCGGAGGCGGTCGGCGGCATCGCGGTGGCTCCTGATGCCGACGCCGTCGTCGCCGACACGTCGACGTTCGCGATCATCGACTGCTCGAACTGCGGCGGAATGATCAAGCCGAACATCGTCTACTTCGGCGAAAACGTCCCGAAAGACCGTGTCGCGCAGGCATACGCGTTGGTCGACGACGCGGACGCGCTGCTGGTGGCCGGCTCGTCGTTGACGGTGTTCTCCGGATTACGCTTCGTCCGCCACGCCGCGGCCCGCGGAATCCCGATCGCTATCATCAACCGCGGTCACACCCGCGGCGACGACTTGGCCAGCGTGAAGGTCGACGGTGGCTGCTCCCCCATGCTGGTGCTGCTCGCTGAAGAACTGCCGATCGCGATGTCGGCGTGAATGTGCCGGGCCCGGGTGCGCTGCTGAACCGGGTGCGACCAAATCCTGCCCCGCAGAAGAACGTTGGTCGCTGAGTGTCGGCGACATCGTCGCAGATGCGGTCAGCGCGCCGGAGCCGCTGCGCCGTATAGTGCGGTTGCTCAACCACTTCGGCGGCGTCGCGTTCAGCGCGCAGACCGTGGAATTCGACGGCGACGACGTCGACTGGTCCGACGTGACAGAGATCCGGACCCGCAACCTGATCGGCTATCTGCTCTCGGATGCGATCGACAAACAAGTGGGCAAGCTACCGGTGCCGCGCTTTCCCGGGCGCGGCCTGCTGCTCGACGCGGTGGGAGCCTCGGTGCTGACGGCGCTTGTCGCGGTGGCCAGACAGCAGCTCGAGAACGGCCCGCTGGATGTGCGCATACCTGCAGAGGTGCACTACCGCGGCGTGCTGCGCGGCAAGGAGCTCTCCCCTGGCATGCTCGGCACAATAGTGCTGACCGATCCGGCAGTGCGCACATGCCTGGAGGAGACGGCCCGCATGCACGGTGTCGAGGTGCGGCCGTCCGACCACGACCCGGTGGATGCGGCGGCGCATCGCGCGGACCGGATCAAGTCGGCGGTCGCCAAGCTCAGACAGTGATTTCGGCGTGATCGGTAGCGCTCAGCACAACTAATCACGCCGAAATCGCTAGACGGTGACGGCCAATGTCCGGGCGAGCCAGCCGAGGATCGTCGTGAACACCTCGGGGAGCTTGGTCGTCGCGCAGTGCGGGGCGTCGGGGATGAGCTCGACGACTGTGTCGCGCCTGCCCTGGAATACCAGGGTGTCGTGCTGCGGGACGTGGACGTCGTCGGCGCCGTTGATCACCAGCATCGGGGCGTTGGTGTCCTGGTCCAGCAGCGGCCGCAGTGTGAAGTCGGGGAACCGGGCCGACAGCTCCTCGGTGCTCGGCGGCCGACCGAATCCCATTGCGTTGCCGACGATCCCGGCCATCCCGAATCGGGTCGGCCCTTCGCCGGTGAACGCGGCCTCGACGGGACCGCCGAGCACCACGGCGGCGTCGACCTCGTTGGCGAGGCCGGTGCGAGCCGAGTAGTACCCGCCCATCGACACGCCCACATGCGCAACCACGCCGTTGCCGAGAGTCCGCGCATGCGCGATCAGGCCGCGGACGATCTCCACGCCGCCCGAACCGGTCATCGGGACCGAAGTTTCGCCCGTACCCGCGATATCGAATGCCAGCACCCGGGCGCGTAGCCCCGTCGCCAGCAAGACCATGAGGCCGTGGAGGTCCATCTTCCAGCTGTCCACCCCGCCGCTGGCGATCACGACCGGGCCGTCGGCCGGAAGGTCGAACGGGGCGAACAGGTGCACGGGCACCGCCGTGGTGCTGTCGTGATACGGCAATTCAAGCACTCGACGCTGGAAGTCCACGCCGAAACCGGGCGCGGCTAGCTGGTACTGCTCGAGTTGGTTCGCTAGCGCGCGCCGCTTGAATTCGTCGGCCAAGACCGGGAACTTCGCCCAGCCGTAGGCCAGCGCCGCCAGCTGATGTGCGCCCGCATCGGCGTATGACGACGCGAGCGTGGACCACTCGTGGACCCACCCACCCGGCGAATCCGCCCACATGTCGGTGATGGCGGCGCGGACGGCGTCGACGTCGCGCGCGGGCAGACCTGTGTTGACCATCTGCGGATATCGCTCGCCGAACAAGTCTTGTGGGTCCAGTGGCCATTGGTAGGACATCGCCGTCTCCTTGATCTTCGTCGTTAAAGCATTTATATTGCGTTAATAACACGGTACGATAACTTCGACGTTAATGCAATACCTATGCGTTAAGGTGATGCCGTGACCTCGAGCGAGACCGCGGATCAGGTGCGTCGCCGCACGGGCGGCCGATCCGCCCGCGTCCGCGACGCCGTGCTGGGGGCCGCCCTGCAGGCAATGGCCGAGCATGGCCTCGGTGGCGTCACGATCAGCCAGATCGCGCGCGGGGCAGGCGTTCACGCCTCGTCCATCCAGCGGCGGTGGGGCACACGCGAGAACGTGATGCTCGATGCGCTGTTGACATACAGCAAGGAGAAGCTGCCGATTCCCGACACCGGCGCGTTGCGCGGCGACCTCGTGGCGTTCGGGCGCTCCATCGCCGGGTACCTCACCACGCCGCTCGGCGAGGCGGTGGCTCGCACGATGGCGGCGACCGACGACGACCCCACCCTTGCGGCCAGTCGCGCCCGGTTCTGGCAGAGCCGTTACGACACTGCGCGAGTGATCATCGACCGTGCCGTCGATCGCGCCGAGGTGGCTGCCGACACCGACCCAGAGCTGGCCCTGGAACTTCTTGTCGCACCGCTGCATTTCCGCAAATTGCTCACAAGGCAGACCGTCGACGACGACTTCGTCGACCACCTTGTCGACGCGCTCATGCGCGGGTTCGCATCGTGATTTCGGCGCGCTAACCGGCGCTCAGCGCACGGTAGCGCGCCGAAATCGCTACTTGACGGCGACGAGGTCGTCGGCATGCACTGCGGGACGGCGCATTTCGGCGGGCAGATCGGACGTCGAGCGGCCCAGCATCGTCGCAAGTTCGGCGGCGTCGTAGGCGACCACGCCGCGGGCCACCATGGTCTCGTCGAGCGCGCGCAGCTCGACGACATCGCCGCCATGGAAGCGCCCCGACACCTCCGTGATACCCGCAGGCAGCAGCGAGCGGCGTTGTTTCACCACCGCGCGAACCGCCCCGTCGTCGAGGATCAGCGCGCCCGCGGCCTCGGCGGCATAACGAACCCAGAACCGGCGCGCCGACATGCGTTCTGCCCGAGGGGCGAACACCGTGCCCCCCGACGCATCGGCGAGCGCGGTCGCGGCATCGGACGCCGCGGCCAGCAGCACCGGAACGCCCGCATCCGAAGCCAATAGCGCCGCCGACAGCTTCGACGCCATCCCGCCCGTGCCGAGGTGGCTGCCCCTGCCCGCGATCACACCGTCGAGATCGCCAGGGCTGCCGACCTCGGAAATGAAGCGGGCGTTGCCTTTTCGCGGGTCCGAGTCGTAGAGGCCATCAACATCCGACAGCAGCACGAGGGCGTCCGCGCCGACGAGATGTGCCACCAACGCCGAAAGCCTGTCGTTGTCGCCGAAGCGAATCTCGTTGGTGGCGACTGTGTCGTTCTCGTTGACGATCGCGACGGCGTGCAGGGCGCGCAACCGGTCGAGCGTGCGTTGGGCGTTGGTGTGCTGCACCCGCATCGAGATGTCGTGAGCGGTCAGCAGCACCTGACCGACGGTGCGGTTGTAGCGGGCGAACGCCGTGCTCCACGAGTTGATCAACTCCACCTGGCCGACGCTGGCCGCGGCCTGTTTGGTGGCCAGGTCGCCGGGCCGCTTGGTCAGCCGCAACGGCTCGATGCCTGCGGCGATGGCGCCCGACGACACGATCACGACGTCGGAACCCGCCTTCATCCGCGCCTCGATCGCCTCGACGAGCGTGGCCAGCCTGGCCGCCTCGAACACCCCGGCCGGCGTCGTCAGCGCTGTGGTCCCGATCTTGACGACGACGCTGCGCGCAGTGCGGACGGCGTGGCGGTGAACGCTCACGGCTGCTGCTCTCGCCGTTGCTTACGGGCCCGCTTGCGTTCCTCGGCACCCACCCGGCTGGTCTGCTCGAGCCGGGCGTCGGTGCCGCGTCCCGACATCGGCACGTCGACGCCCGCGGGTGTCTGCGGCTCCCAATCGAAGGTCATGTCGCCGATGGTGACGGCGCATCCGGCCTGCGCACCGCGGCGCAACAACTCGTCTTCGACGCCAAGGCGGGCCAATCGGTCGCCGAGATAGCCGACGGCTTCGTCGTTGGTGAAATCGGTCTGAGCGACCCAGCGTTCGGGGCGCACGCCGTGCACGACGAAGCCGCCATCGCTGTCGGGCTCGACGGTGAACCCGCTGTCGTCCACCGGTACCGGCCTGATCACCGGTCGCCGGGGCACGATCTCCGGCTGCGCCGCGCGATAGGTCGACACCAGATCCCAGAGCGCGAATGTCAACGGCCGCAAGCCTTCCCGGCTGACACTTGACACCTCGTATACAGGCCAGCCGTAGCGGCGCTCGATCTCCTCACGGACAAAGTCGGCCAGCTCGTGCGCCTCGGGCACATCAATCTTGTTCAGCACCACAGCCCGCGGTCGTTCGGCGAGATCGACCAGCGTCGAATCACCCTGCAGCGTCGGCGTGTAGGCGGCCAGTTCGGCTTCCAGCGCGTCGATATCGGAGATCGGGTCGCGGCCAGGCTCCAGCGTCGCGCAGTCCACCACGTGCACCAGCACGGCGCATCGCTCGATGTGCCGCAGGAAGTCCAGGCCGAGCCCGCGGCCTTCGGATGCGCCCGGAATCAGCCCCGGTACGTCGGCGACGGTGAAGGTGTGCTCACCCGCCGAGACGACGCCGAGGTTCGGCGCCAGCGTGGTGAAGGGATAGTCCGCGATCTTCGGTTTGGCGGCCGAGATCGCCGACACCAGAGACGACTTGCCCGCCGAGGGGAAGCCGATGAGGCCGACGTCGGCGACGGTCTTGAGCTCCAGTGTGAGGTCGCGGGCGTGGCCCTTCTCGCCGAGAAGCGCGAAGCCGGGCGCCTTGCGGGCCCGCGACGCCAGCGCGGCGTTGCCGAGGCCACCCCGGCCGCCCGCGGCGGCCTCGAACCTGGTGCCCTCGCCGACCAGGTCGGCCAGCAGCCTGCCCTTCTCGTCGAGCACCACGGTGCCGTCGGGAACCCTGAGCTCCAAGTCGCTGCCCGCGGCGCCGTCCCGGTTGCTGCCCGCGCCCTGCTTGCCCGACGGCGCGACGACGTGCGGATGGAAATGGAAGTCGAGAAGCGTATGCACCTGCGGGTCGACGACGAGCACGACGCTGCCGCCGCGCCCGCCGTTGCCGCCGTCCGGGCCGCCGAGGGGTTTGAACTTCTCGCGGTGAACCGAGGCGCAGCCGTTACCGCCGTTGCCCGCCCGCGCGTGGATCACGACGCGGTCGACGAACCGGGGCATCGTCTGTCCTTCCCGAGTGTGAAGCTGTGGCGAGAATTCCAGTGAGAACTCGCAGCAGCTTCACGTTCGCGGAAAGTCCTCCAGATCTACGCATCCTGCGGAGCCGGTCGCACGATGCTGACCGTCTTGCGTCCCCGCTTCTCGCCGAACTCGACGGCGCCGGACGCCTTGGCGAACAGCGTGTCGTCACCGCCACGACCGACGTTGACGCCGGGATGGAAGTGGGTGCCGCGCTGGCGGACGATGATCTCGCCTGCCTTGACGACCTGGCCGCCGAACCGCTTGACGCCCAGCCGCTGTGAGTTGGAGTCGCGACCGTTGCGTGAGCTGGAAGCGCCCTTCTTGTGTGCCATCTGTTCGCTCCCCTACTTGATGCCGGTTACCTTGAGGACCGTCAGCTGCTGACGGTGTCCCTGCCGCTTGTGGTAGCCGGTCTTGTTCTTGAACTTGTGGATGCGGATCTTGGGGCCCTTGGTGTGCTCGAGCACCTCGCCGGTGACGGCGACCTTCTCCAGGTCCTTGGCGTCAGTGGTGACGTTCGCACCATCGACAACGAGGACGACGGGCAGCGAGACATTGCCTCCCGGCTCGCCGTCGAGCTTCTCGACCTTGACCACGTCTCCAACGGCGACCTTGTACTGCTTGCCGCCGGTCTTGACGATTGCGTACGTCGCCATCGTTCTCTCGCTCCTGATGCTCTCTGGGCGTCGCGCTACCCGTGAGTGCGCGAGCGGGTCTGGGATGCGGAGCCGCGTTGGGCCCACTGTCGCCGACGTCAGCCTGGCGACAACTGCTCAAGGTTACGTGACCAGCGGGTAAGGGGTCAAACCGCGGTCTCGTTTCGGGGCCGGAGGCTCAGTTGTCGTGGATGGGCGGCCCGGCAGGCCGAGCGGCGGCGCGACGGCGCTGCCGCCCACCCCCGACGGTCGCGGCGGGTTGTTCGACGTCGTCGTCGTTGTCGAAGTCGGACTCGTCCTCGTCGAGGTCCTCATCGGAGTCGTCGTCGTCCGAATCCTCGTCGTCATCGTCGTCGTCCGAATCCTCGTCGTCGGAGTCATCGGAGTCGATGACCTCGATATCGTCGTCGAGGTCGTCATCCTCGTCGTCCTCGTCGAGGTCGATCTCGTCGTCCTCATCCGAGTCGTCGTCCTCGTCGGAGTCGTCGTCGCTGTCGTCGAATTCCTCGTCCAGGTCGTCGTCCTCGAGCTCCGCATCGGCGGAGTCGACCACGGCTTCCTTGATGGTTTCGGTGTCGACCTCGGCGACCTCCTCGGCGCTCTTCTTGTCGTCTGCGCTCTCCTCGTCGCCGTCGTCCTCGTGACGGCCGTTGGCTGCGGCCATCGCCTTGAACATCGGATGCTCACCCGCAGGATGCGCGGGCACCTTCGCGAGGGGCACGTCTTCGGCGCCCTTGCCCTTCTTCGAGCGCTTGCCTCGGCGCCCGGAATCGGACTTCCGCCCACTCGTCGGGGCGGAGTCGACGGGGTCGGTGTGCAACAGGATTCCCCGGCCCGCGCACTCCGGGCACGGTGTGGAGAACGCCTCGATCAGGCCGGTGCCCAGCCGCTTTCGCGTCAACTGCACCAGCCCCAACGACGTCACCTCGGACACCTGGTGGCGGGTGCGGTCGCGGGCCAGCGCCTCGGTCAGCCGGCGGAGCACCAGGTCGCGGTTGGACTCAAGCACCATGTCGATGAAGTCGATGACGACGATGCCGCCGATGTCGCGCAGCCGCAGTTGGCGCACGATCTCCTCCGCGGCTTCCAGGTTGTTGCGGGTGACGGTCTGCTCGAGATTGCCGCCCGACCCGGTGAACTTGCCGGTGTTGACGTCGACGACCGTCATCGCCTCCGTGCGGTCGATCACCAGCGTGCCGCCCGAGGGCAGCCACACCTTCCGGTCCATCGCCTTGGTCAGTTGCTCGTCGATACGGTGTACTGCGAACACGTCCGGGCCGTCACTGCTCGCGGGCTCGTATTTCGTCAGACGTGGAACGAGGTCGGGCGCAACGGAATTCACATAGTTGTTGATGGTGTTCCAGGCTTCGCCGCCCGACACGATCAATCCGGAGAAATCCTCGTTGAACAGGTCGCGGATGACCTTCACCAGAACGTCGGGCTCTTCGTAGAGAGCCACCGCCGCACCGGCCGCCTTCTTCTTCGTCTCGGCGGCCTTCGCGTCGATCTGCGACCAGCGGTCCTGCAGCCGACTGACGTCGGAGCGGATGTCCTCTTCTTTCACACCCTCGGAGGCCGTGCGGATGATCACGCCGGCATCCGACGGAACAACTTCGCGCAGAATCTCTTTCAGGCGCTGTCGCTCGGTGTCGGGCAGCTTGCGACTGATACCAGTGGACGACGCGCCCGGTACGTACACCAGATAGCGGCCGGCGAGCGAAACCTGCGTGGTCAACCGGGCGCCCTTGTGCCCGACCGGGTCCTTGCTGACCTGAACCACGACATAGTCGCCCGGTTTGAGGGCCTGCTCGATCTTGCGGTTGGCGCCCCCGAGACCCGCTGCCTCCCAGTTCACTTCGCCTGCGTACAGCACGCCGTTGCGGCCGCGGCCGATGTCGACGAACGCCGCCTCCATCGACGGCAGCACGTTCTGCACGATGCCGAGATAGATGTTGCCCACCAGCGATGCCGAGGCCGCCGAGGTGACGAAGTGCTCGACCACGACCCCGTCCTCGAGCACGGCGATCTGGGTGTAGCGCGCGCCTTCGTGCGGCGGCTCGGTGCGGACCTTGTCGCGCACCACCATCACCCGCTCGACCGCCTCGCGGCGGGCCAGGAACTCCGCCTCGCTCAGGATCGGCGGACGGCGCCTGCCCGCATCGCGGCCGTCGCGGCGGCGCTGGCGCTTGGCCTCGAGCCGGGTCGATCCGGTGATGCCCTGGATCTCGCCGGAGTCCTTGTCGGCGCGCCCGGCGCGTTCGTGCACAACGGTGTTGGGCGGATCGTCCGGTGAGGCGTCGTTGTCGTCCCCGGAGCCGGATTTGCGCCGCCGACGCCGACGCCGACGCCGGTTGGCGCCGTCACCGCCGCCTGCCTCGTCATCGCCGCTGTCGTCGTCCGAATCGTCACCGGAGTCGTCGGCCTGGCCGTTGGACCGTGAGTCATCGGAGTCGTCACCGGAATCGTCGCCGCCTTGCTCGCCTCTGCCCCGGCCGCGCCCGCGGCGACCGCGACGGCGACGGCGATTGGGCCGCTCGGCCTGATCCTCGTCCGAGTCCGCTCCGCCGTCGTCGGAGTCGTCTTCGTCGTCATCATCAGAGTCGGCGTCGGCGTCGAATTCGACCGGTTGCGGCGCAACGAAGAGCGGCATGTACTCGGCGCGCTCGACGGTGGGTTCCACCGTCGTCTCGATGATCGTCCTGGCCTCCGGCTCAGCGCCGTCCACGCCGGCGTCGGCGGCCGGCTGGTCGCCCCCGGCCTCCGCCGCTTGGCTCGACTCTTCCGCGAGCGCCGTCAGCCCGTCAGGCTGGGCCACCCCGGGCTGTCGAGTCTCTTCCGATAGGTCTTCAGTGGGTGCATCGTCGGCCACGTATTCTCCTCAAGCCCCCGGGCGCGTCCTGTCGACGCGGCCACGCGAGGGCTTCCGCTGTTGGCCCGGGCAAAGCCTCCCGGGCTTGTCATGGTCTCGCTCCGAGCGGTTCGCTGAGGAACCCTCCCGGTGCCTGGCTGAATGATGGCTGGGACGGTCGGCGCCACACCACGGGTGAGCGGTGGTCGCGCTCGTCAAAGTCTTCATTCGGGCACCCGGCCCTGGTGTACAGCCGTCTACCCGCGTTCAGTATCCCACATCACCCGTGGTCGTCGGACCAGGGCGATTGACGTCGTTACCGACTTGGAAACCAGAGCTCGATTTCGCGTGCCGCCGATTCCGGCGAATCCGAGCCGTGCACGAGGTTTTCCTGGGTGACAATTGCCAGGTCACCGCGGATTGAGCCGGGGGCGGCCTTGTCCACCGGGTCGGTGTCGCCGGCGAGCTGCCGGAACGCCGCGATCGCGCGCGGACCCTCGACGACTGCGGCAACAACCGGTCCCGAAGTGATGAATTCGAGCAGCGAATCGAAGAACGGTTTGCCGTCGTGCTCGGCGTAGTGCTTGCGCGCCAATTCGTCGCCGACGTTGCGCAGCTCGAGGGCGGCGATGGCGAGACCCTTGGCCTCGATCCGACGGATGACCTCCCCGATCAGGCGCCGCTTGACGCCGTCGGGCTTGATCAGAACCAGGGTCTGCTCAGTCACGGCCGACAGCGTACCTGCGGATGCTTTCTTCCCGGAGACGGCGCCGTTTCGGCGCGACCTTCGACGACGTCGGGTCAGCAGGGCGGCGGCTTCGGGTGGCAGAGCGTGTCCTGTGCGGACTCTCCATTCGTCGTGCCGTTCGTGGTCCCGTTCGTCGTCCCGTTGGTGGTCCCGTTCGTCGTGCCGTTCGTCGTACCAGTGGTGGTGCCGTCGGTCGTACCTGTCGTCGTACCGGTGGTCTGATCTGCCGGAACCTGCGGCTGCTCGGGAGCGGGCGAAACCGGCGACTGACTGGCCGGCGGCGGATGGGCGGGGACAGGATTGGCCGGCGCCAGCTGGCGCGGGATATACACCGGCGCCTGCTGCCGGGGTTGCTGCACAACAACCGTCTGCCTTGGCACCGGCACCGGCACTACCACTGGCGGCGGCGCCAGTGCCGACGGCGGCGCGGGCACCAGCAGAACCGGCGCCTGCTGGGACGGCGTCCCGGAGCTATTGACCGGCTTCGTGGAAACGCTGCCTTTCGACATCCATGTGCCCGCCACAGCACCGATGCCGATCACGGCAGCCACTGCCGCGACTCCGAAGACCACGGACGGCCGCTTGTACACGGGAAGTTGGGCCTGGGGGAACACAGGGGCCGGCGGCTGCTGGCCGTAAGAGGGCTGCTGCGCGTACTGCGGCCGCTGCTGTGCGTACTGCGGTGGCTGCTCGCTGTAGTAGTTGTCCGTCGAGAGCTGGTCATACTTCGAGTAGTCGCTTCCAGAGCCGCCGTACGGAGCCTGCGGAGGCGGGGGGGCCGGCGCCTGATAGCCGGCGGGCGCGGCCATCGTGGGGTCCGCATTCTGAGGCGCCCGATCGAAGTTTCTGGGGTAGTTCATTGTCGTTCCGATCCGGATGGATTCACGCAATCCGCTGGGCACAACAATGGCACTTCTTCTGCGGTTGCGCAGGGTAGTTGGCTACCCCAATTTCCGTTCGCCGCAATTACTCAGGTGGGGGCTGCTGACCAGGCAGCAGGCCGTGTTGTTCACGGCGTTTCACTTCGCTACGGAGATAGAGGATGAGCAGCCAGACGCCCGCGAAAACCACGCCGACGAAGCCGACCGCTCCATGCACCGCCCACCCCGCGATCAGCACCAACTGCATGGCCAAGTTGACCCAGATCGCCCATGGCCTACCCTGCACGCCGGTCAGCAGAATCAACACGACGGCCAGACCGATCAGATATGTCCCGGCGACCAGCGTCAGCCCCCCATTTGCCACCACCACGACCGGCAGAGCGAGCAGAACCACTATGGCTTCGAGAATCAGCGTGCCCGCCATCACCCCTCGGAAGCTCTTCCACGGGTCCGGCGCGACAGGCTGATCGCTTGGTTCGCTCATTCCGGATCCCGCCCGAACAACGTGCGGGCCGCGCCCGCGGTGACGACCGACCCGGTGATCACCATGCCGCTGCCGGAGAAGCCTTCGCCGTCATGGCCAGACTCCTCGACGAGCGCGGTCGCCGTCTCGATGGCGTCGGGCAGCGTCGACGCCGCGACGACCCGCTCGGCGCCGAATCTCTCCTCCGCGCGAAGCGCCAGGCTTTCGACGTCGATCGCCCGCGGCGAGCCGTTGTTCGTCACCACCACCTGGTCGAACACCGGCTCGAGTGCGGCCAGGATTCCATCGACGTCCTTCTCGGCCATCACCGAGACCACGCCGACGAGGTAGCGGAAGTCAAACTCCTCGGCCAGCGCCCCTGCCAATGCCGCTGCACCGGCCGGGTTGTGGGCGGCATCGATGAAAACCGTTGGGGCGCTGCGCATCCGCTCCAACCGCCCCGGACTGCTGGCGGCCGCGAACCCGGCCCGGACGGTGTCGACGTCAAGTTGGCGTTGCGCGCCTGCGCCGAAGAACGCCTCGACGGCGGCCAGCGCGATCGCGGCGTTGTGGGCCTGATGTTCGCCGTGCAGCGGCAGGAAGATCTCGGAATACACGCCGCCGAGGCCCTGCAGCTCGAGCAGTTGGCCGCCGATCGCCACCTGCCTGCCCAACACCGCGAACTCGGAGTCCTCACGCGCGACCGCGGCGTCGGCGCGCACCGTCTCGGCCAGCAGCACCTCCATGGCTTCGGGCACTTGCCTTCCGATCACCGCAACCGTATCGATCGGCACGAGGTCGTCGATCTGCTTCTTGATGACTCCGGCCTTCTCGCCTGCGATATCGGCGATCTCTGTGCCGAGATATTCGGTGTGGTCAACTCCGATCGGGGTAATGACGGCGACCGGCGCGTCGACGACGTTGGTCGCATCCCAGCGGCCGCCCATCCCGACCTCGACGACCGCCACATCGATCGGCGCATCGGCGAATGCGGCGAACGCCATCGCCGTGACGACCTCGAACTTGCTCATCGCCGGGCCGCCCGTCGCTTCGGACTGCTTGTCGACCAACTCGACGAACGGTTCGATCTCTTGGTAGGTCGCGACGTACTGCGCCGGCGTGATCGGCTTGTTGTCGATGGCAATGCGCTCGACGGCCGACTGCAGGTGCGGGCTCGTGGTTCGCCCCGTGCGGCGGCTGAAGGCGGTCAGCAACGCGTCGACCATGCGCGCCACCGATGTCTTGCCGTTGGTGCCTGCGATGTGGATCGACGGGTAGCTGCGCTGCGGCGAGCCGAGCAGTTCCATCAGCGCCGAGATGCGCGCCGTACTCGGTTCCAGCTTCGTCTCCGGCCAGCGCTGGTCGAGTAGGTGCTCGACTTGCAGCAGCGACGCGATTTCGTCCGGGGTCGGGACGGGCTCTGCCTCATGTCGCCGGTCTGGCGGCTCCAATGTCATTGCAGAGACGCCAGCCTTGACTTGATCCTGTCGACCTCCTCGGTGGCCAGCTGTTGGCGGCTCCGGATCTTGTCGACGACGTCGGCAGGGGCCTTGGCGAGGAAGGCCTCGTTGTCGAGCTTGGCGGTGGTGCCTTTGAGCTCCTTTTCCGCGGCGGCCAGATCCTTATCCAGCCTGCGCCGCTCGGCGGCGACGTCGACGGTGCCCGACGTGTCCAGCTCGACCGTGACGGTGCCGCGCGTCAGCCGGACCTCCACCGAGGCCGACGGCCTGAAGCCGTCGGACGCGGGAGTCAACCACGCCAGCGATTTCACCGCAGGGATCTGCGAGTCCAGATCCGCGGCGGCGACATCCGTCAGCCGCGCAGGCACCTTCTGCCGATCTGCCAACCCCTGGTCGCTGCGGAACCTTCGCACCTCGGTGACGAGCTTCTGCATATCCGTGACACGTTGTGCCGCAACCTGATCAACTGCGAATCCGGACGTCGTCGGCCATTCGGCGACGACGACGGACTCGCCGCCGGTCAGCGTCTTCCACAGCACCTCGGTGACGAACGGCATCACGGGGTGAAGCAGCTTCAGCAGCGTGTCCAGGACCGAGGCGAGCACCGCCGTGGTGTGGATTATCCCGTCGGCCAGCTGCACCTTCGCAAGCTCGACGTACCAGTCGCAGAACTCATCCCATGCGAAGTGATAGAGCGCATCGCATGCGCGACTGAACTCGTACTTGTCGAACGCCGAATCCACTTCGGCACGAACCTCTTCCACACGTCCGAGGATCCACCGGTCGGCGTCGGTCATGTCCGCCGCGTCGGGCAGTGGTGCCGGAGCGGCTCCGTTCATCAGCGCGAAGCGGGTGGCGTTGAACAGCTTGGTCGCGAAGTTGCGGGACGCGCGGGCATGGTCCTCGCCGATGGACAGGTCACCGCCGGGGCTGGCGCCGCGGGCCAGGGTGAACCGCAGCGCGTCGGCACCGAACATCTCCACCCAGTCCAGTGGGTCGATGCCGTTACCCCGCGATTTGCTCATCTTGCGACCGAACTCGTCGCGAATCAGCCCGTGCAGGAACACGTTTTCGAACGGCACCTGCGGGCCGCGCTGTCCGTCCATGGTGATGGCCGGGTCGCCGGAGACGAACATGCCGAACATCATCATCCTGGCCACCCAGAAGAACAGGATGTCGTAACCGGTGACCAGCACGCTGGTCGGATAGAACTTGGCCAGTTCGGGCGTGTGGTCGGGCCAGCCCATGGTGGAGAACGGCCACAGCGCAGACGAGAACCACGTGTCGAGCACGTCCGGGTCCTGCTCCCAACCTTCCGGCGGCGTCTCGTCGGGACCGACGCAGACGGTTTCTCCGTCGGGCCCGTGCCAGATCGGGATGCGGTGGCCCCACCACAGCTGCCGAGATATGCACCAGTCGTGCATGTTGTCGACCCAGGAGAACCAGCGCGGTTCCAGGCTGGGCGGATGAATCACGGCGTCCCCGTTGCGAACCGCGTCGCCTGCTGCCTTGGCCAGCGATTCGACCTTGACCCACCACTGCAGAGACAACCGCGGTTCGATGGGCTCTCCACTGCGTTCGGAATGCCCGACGCTGTGCATATACGGCCGCTTCTCCTCGACGATCCGGCCCTGTGCGGCCAGCGCCTCACGCACCGCGACCCTGGCGTCGAATCGGTCCATGCCGTCGAATTCGGTTCCGGTGTCGGCGATCCTGCCCTTGGTGTCCATGATCGACGGCATGGGTAGCTTGTGCCGCAACCCGATCTCGAAGTCGTTGGGATCGTGGGCAGGGGTGACTTTGACTGCGCCGGTGCCGAATTCCGGATCCACGTGTTCGTCGGCGACGATGATGACCTCACGGTCGGCGATGAACGGGTGTGGCAACGCGGTGCCGACCAGATGGCGGTAGCGCTCGTCGTCGGGGGGAACCGCGATCGCGGTGTCGCCCAACATCGTCTCAACCCGGGTGGTGGCCACCACGATGTGCGGCTCGGCGTCGTCGAGTGATCCGTACCGGAACGACACCAACTCGCCCTCGACGTCGGAGTAGGAGACCTCGAGGTCCGAGATGGCGGTCTCCAGCACTGGCGACCAGTTGACCAGCCGCTCGGCCCGGTAGATCAACCCGGCGTCGTAGAGCCGCTTGAAGATCGTTCGCACGGCGCGGGAAAGGCCGTCGTCCATGGTGAACCGGTCGCGGCTCCAGTCGACGCCGTCGCCGAGGGTGCGCATCTGGGCGCCGATCGTGCCGCCGGAGTCGTGCTTCCAGTCCCAGACCTTGTCGATGAACAGCTCGCGTCCGAAGTCTTCTTTCGTCTTGCCGTCGACTGCGAGCTGCTTCTCCACCACCGACTGGGTGGCGATGCCCGCATGGTCCATCCCCGGCAGCCACAGCACCTCGTAGCCCTGCATGCGCTTGCGGCGGGTCAGCGCATCCATCAGCGTGTGGTCGAGCGCATGCCCCATGTGCAGGCTGCCGGTGACGTTCGGCGGCGGCAGCACGATCGAATACGGCGCCTTGTCGCTGGCCGGATCCGCCTCGAAGTAGCCGGCGTCGACCCAGCCCTGGTAGAGCTCGCTTTCCACCGCGCCCGGATCCCACGACTTGGGCAGGGCGTCGGCTGCAGGCTTGGAGCTGGCGGTCACCGCGCCATTCTATGGAGTGCGGTGCGCCAGCCCCGGATACAGGGGTTCTGTCGGCGCCTACTTCTTGCCGCCGAGCAGCCCACCCAGAATCTCGCCGATAGCGTTGCCCTGTCCGCCGCCGATCACGCTGCCCAGGATGCTGCCCAGCGGGTTGTTGCCGGCGCCGCCTCCGCCACCCGCGCCGCCGAGGATGCTGCCGAGGATGTCGCCGAGACCACCGCCGCCTGCCGACTGCGCCTGGGCCTGCGGCTGAGCGGGCGCCGAGCCCGACCCCTTGGTCAGCTGCTTGCCGATGTAGGCCAGCACGATCGGCGCGAGGATCGGCAGTAGTTTCTTGATCAGATCGCCGCTGCCGGCGCCCTGGCCGGCCAGCGCCGAGGCGACGGCGTTGCTGTCGTTGCCGCCGAAGAGGTGCGCGACGAGGTTGTCGCCTTCCTTCTCGTCTACCTGATCGACGTTGACTCCGCCGTCGAGCAGGCCGCTGGCGCCCTGCTCTTCCACTGCAGATTCGAGCTTGCTCGAGTCGATATCGTTCGACTGCACGTTCTGCGCCAGGCCGCCGACGAGTGCGGGTACCAACGTCTTGATGGCGTTGTTCACCTCGCCCTGATCCGCACCGATTTTGCTCGCGATGTCCTGTACGGGGATCTGCGCGAAGAGATCGTCGAGATCTGCCATTGTCGTGTCCACCTTCATCGCTGGTTATCGCATGCCGAGCACGACACTAGTCCAGTTGATCTTGGTTGACACGTGTTCTGCGCGCTCCGATCAATTCAGCCGCGCGGTCTCCAATGACACACCGGCAGCGGGGAATCGAGCCAGCAGCGCGTCCCCCATCGCCGCGGCGGGCGTCAGTACGCCGCGCAAATCGGAGAGCCGGTCACGGTCCATCGCCAGGGCCAAACCGCTTTCGCCCAGCAGCACCGACGTGGCCTTGTAGCCGGGGTCACCCTTCTGCGACATGGTGGCCCGGTAGCGCGCACCGGTCGTCGTGGTGGTGTACGTCTCGACGGTGTAGTGGCCGCGTTCGCGCGCGCGTTCGCTCGGCCCGGTGCCCGGGTTCGGCAGGATTCGCTCGACGACCTTCTCCGGCACCTTGTGGAGGAATCGACTGCCCAGTCCGGTGACAGCCGTCCCTACCCCTGTGGCCACCGCCGACGCGACGGGCGCCGCGACCGATGATCCGAGGCTCTGACACTCGGCGTAGCGGAACCGCCTGCCGTACGCCCAATCCTGTAAAGCGTTGCTGCGCCTGACAACCCGCGTGTTGACCGGTCCCATGATGAATCCGGTGATCCAGACGCCGTCCAACTCCGGCGCGATCTCACGGCCACGGCGCCACGGTATGTCCGACTGTGGACCGAATTCGGGTTCCGCGCCGCGATCCGGGGTCAGGGTGTAAGGGTCCTCGAGCAGACGCCGAACCTCGGCGTCGCTGGACATCGCGCGCATCACTCCGGCCATCGATGCATACGTTCCGCCGGAGAATCCGCCCGCCATCCGCCGTACCACGAAGGTGGTGTCCGTCAACTCCCCCGCGCCATCTTCGACGATGGCCTTGTACAAGCTATAAACAGTGATATCCGAAGGGATGGAATCGAATCCGCACGAATGCACGATTCGGGCGCCGGTGTCGACGGCCTGTTTGTGGTGCTCGTCGATGCTTTCCCTCATGAACATCGCCTCACCAGTGAGATCCGCGTAGTCGGTGCCCGCTGCGGCGCATGCGGCGACAAGCGGCAGCCCGTACTTGGCGTAAGGCCCGACCGTCGTCACCACCACCTGGGTGTGCGCAGCCATCGCGTCCAGCGTCGAGGGCTGCGATGCGTCCGCGGTGATCAGCGGCCAGGACTGTGCTTTCTCCCCCAGCGTTTCCCGGACGGCAAGCAATTTGTCCTGAGATCGGCCCGCGAGTGCGATGCGCGCATCGCCGCCCGCGACTGCCAGGTATTCCGCGGTCAGCTTGCCGACGAAGCCGCTCGCGCCGTAGAGGACGATGTCGAATTCACGCTGCCCGCTCATGCAACTCGACGCTACCCGAGCGTCTCGGGCAGCTCGATCTCGTCCCCGAGCACATGCCTGGCCAGGAATGCGGCGACGACCTCGTACCAGATCTTGGCGTTCTGCGGCTTGAGCACCCAGTGGTTCTCCGACGGGAAATAGAGGAATTGGTGCGGGCTGGTCCCGTCGTCGCCCGCAGGCAGACCCGACTCTGCGAGCAGCTCATACCACAGTCGCAGCGCCTCTCCGATGGGCACGCGGTAGTCCTTGTCGCCGTGGATGACGAGCATCGGTGTGCGAATCTCTGTGACGAAGCGATGCGGTGAGTTCGCCGTCGCCACGTCGCGGGTCATCTCGCGTTGCCAGTAATAGGAGGCGTCGGTCGTCGGGCCGAACTGGTCGAGCGCCCACAGGCTGGCGTGGGTGACGATCGCCGCGAACCGGTCGGTGTGGCCGGCGATCCAGTTCGCCATGTAGCCGCCGAACGACCCGCCCATCGCCGCGGTGCGGCCGGCGTCAACGCGCTCGTGGGCGCAGGCGGCGTCGGTGGCCGCCATCAGGTCGTCGTAGGGCGCGGCACCCCAAGCGCCCCAGCCGCGCTGGATGAAATCCTGGCCGTACCCGGTGGACAGCGCCGGGTCCGGCAGCAGCACTGCGTAGCCCCGCGCGGCGAGCACCCACGGGTTCCACCGCCAGTGCCAGGCGTTCCAGCTGCCCAACGGGCCGCCGTGAATCCAAAGCACCAGCGGTGCGGGCGCTTGCGCTTCGGGAAGCACCAGCCACGATCGCACCGCTGTGCCGTCAGCCGCGTTCGTCGCGATCTCGGTGAGCGAACCGGGCAGCGCAGGAGGCTCGACGCACGGTAGTGGCGTGACGGTGCCATGGGGGTCGATGCGGACCGGATGCGGCGGCGCCGCATAGGAACTGCGCAACGCGTACACGACATCTTCGGCGGCGGCGGTCACATCGGTGTAGGCATAGTCGTCGGTGGTCAGCGCCACCACCCCGCCATCGCGGATGTCGATGCGGAAGACCGGGCACCGGCCCCCGTCGTCGGCGGTGACGATGAGAGCCTCTCCGTCATGCGCGCCGCGCGACCACGTCACCGACACCGGCCACCGATCCCAGTCCGCCGCCACCTCCGTTGGCCCTTCGCCGAACCGCAAGTGCCCCAGGCTCATTCGCGGCGCACGCATCGGCGTGGAGTACGACTCGCGGATGAACGCGACCGCCGTTCCGTCCGGTGAGATGGCAGGGCTCCACAGGTCGGCATCCGGGTCGTCGGCGATGACGGTGCGGTCGCCCGATGCGGTGTCGACCCGGACCAGCACGGAGTGCAGCGCCGCGCCCGCCGCGGGCAACTGCCATGAGGTGACGATGA
This sequence comes from Actinomycetota bacterium, assembly GCA_046735135.1. Taxonomy (GTDB): domain Bacteria; phylum Actinomycetota; class Actinomycetes; order Mycobacteriales; family Mycobacteriaceae; genus Mycobacterium. Next base: position 20,511 of record JBKPSU010000123.1, on the reverse strand, counting down.
AACTGCCGTCCGCGCTGACGTCGAAGTCGGTTTCTCGCAGCGCCCCCCCGGGCTGCGGCGTCAGATCAGCGGGCGAGGCGTCGTCCGTGAGTGCCAGCCGCAACAAGTGAGGGCCGTCGGGACCGAGGTCGGTGTCCCAGTGCCGAATCGGATAGCCGGTGTGCAGGATCGCGGTGACCTTGTTGTCCTTGCGCAGCTTCCGCAGCCGGCGATCGTCGTCGATGGTGTCGGCCGACGGCATCAGCGGTGCACGCACAACGGCGTGCGAACCGTCTCTCGCTGCCTTCACACCGTCGACTCCGCCGGGCGGTGAGAGAACCTCTACGGCCTCGCCGCCGCGTGCGGGCAGACGCCACAACGCTGCGGGTGGTTTGTCGTCGTCCTCGGTCGGGCGCACCGCCACGAACAGCACGTCACCGTCGGACGTGAACGCAGGCGAGGACTCGCCCTTGGCGCCGCGGGTCAACCGTCGCGCAGGGCGTTGACCCTCGGGATCCACTTCCCACACCGCGGTGACGAATTCGGTTCGCTTCTCGTTGAGCTCGCTGATCGTCGTAACCACCCGAGAGCCGTCCGGTGACACCGCCAGCCCGGCCACTCTCGGAAGAGCGAAGTAGGCATCGAGATCGCCGAACGGGGTTTCGGTCATGCGACGTTCGTAGCACACAACGAGTAAGTTTGATTTTCAAACTAACTGCTGGCAGACTGTCCTCGTGACCACCACGCCGCTGTCCACCCTTCCCGGCAGGCCGTGTCCGATCGCGGCGGCACTAGAAGTCGTCGGCGAGCGATGGGCGCTGCTCGTGGTCCGCGAGATCGCGCTCGGCGCTACCCGCTTCGGCGACATCATCGAGGGAACCGGAGCACCACGCGACCGCATCGCGGCCAGGTTGAAGGCTCTGGAAGCCGCAGGCGTGGTTTCCCGAACGCCTTACCGCGACGGCCCAACTCGCTACGAATACCGGCTCACCACATCCGGGGGCGAACTCATGCCAGTGCTCGATGCCCTGCTTGAGTGGGGTAAGCACCACGCAGTCGCGCCCGATGACCCCGACCGTCAACGCACGTACCGACCGATGAGCGAATTGACGGACTCGAAATGACGGCAGAGCTGACCGACGCGAACACCCGCGAGGACTGGGGACGGCAGCGCTCGCGCACCGTCACCTGGCACGAACCCGGGCCGAGCACCGCCAAGGGCCTCTCCATGCCCGGGATCGACTACCTGCGCGCCATGGCCGCCGGTGACCTTCCGCAGCCGCCGATCGCCGGATTGATGCGGTTCGACATCGCCTCCGCCGACCCCGGCCGGGTCGTCTTCACCTGCGAGCCGGACGAATCGGCGTACAACCCGATCGGCGCCGTGCACGGCGGGTTGGTGTGCACGCTGCTCGACTCGGTGACCGGTTGCGCCATCCACAGCACGCTGCCGCAGGGCAAGGGCTACACCTCCGTCGAGATCAAGGTGAACTACCTGAAGGCGGTCCGGCTGAGCAGCGGGCTGCTCACGGCGACCGGAACCGTGGTCAAGTCGGGCTCGCGGGTCGGCTTCGCCGAAGGCGTCATCACCGACGCCAGCGGTGCTGCGGTGGCAACGGCCAGCAGCACGCTGCTGGTGTTCGACGTGTAAGGAATCCAATCCGACGCGTTACGTTCGACGGGTGGCGCAGCAACAGTTCGTCGTGATCGGTGCGGGTATCGCTGGCCTTGCGACGGCGGTCGCACTGCAGCGACGCGGATACGACGTCACCGTCCTCGAGGGCCGCTCCGACACCACCACGGGCGCGGGAATCAGCATCTGGCCCAACGCCCTTGCGGCACTGGACCACATCGGCCTCGGCGACGCGGTACGCGAGGCCGGCGGCCGGGTGACCGCGGGAGCGATGCGGTGGCGGGACGGCACGTGGTTACGCCGGCCGTCGCGGAAGCGCATCGTCGACGCCCTCGGCGAGCCGTTGGTGGTGGTGCGCCGATCTGCTTTGAACGACGTCTTGGCCTGCGCCTTGTCGAGCGGCACAGCGAAAACCGGTGTGATGGTGGAACAGGTTGAACTGATCCCGGATGGCGTGCGAATCACGCTGTCGGACAACACGACACGGCAGGCCGCTGCGGTCGTGGGAGCCGATGGCACACACTCGGTTGTCGCCCGTTACCTCAATGGGCCGCTGGGAAACCGGTACGTCGGGTATACGGCATGGCGGGGCATCGCCGACACGGCGCTCGATCCCGACCTGGCGGGCGAGACGCTCGCGCCGGGCCTCGAATGCGGGCACGTCCCCCTCGGGCCCGATCACACCTACTGGTTCGCCACAGAGAGGGCGCCCGAGGGCCGGGTCGCGCCGCACGGCGAACTGGCGTATTTGCAGAGCAAGTTCGCGTCATGGGCGGAGCCGCTACCGGCCCTGCTGGCCGCGACGGATCCCGATGTCGTCCTGCGCAACGACCTCTACGACCGCGACGAGGCGCGAGTCTGGTCCAAGGGTCCGATCGTTCTGGTCGGTGACGCTGCGCACCCGATGCGGCCGCATCTGGGCCAGGGCGGCTGCCAGGGGCTCGAGGACGCCGCGATCCTGGCCGACTTCGTCGATGCGACCGACGACCCGGCAGAAGCGTTCGCGCGTTTCGAGCAGTTCCGCAAGCCGAGAGTGCGCGCGCTGGTGCGCGAGTCCGCGACCATCGGAAAGATCGTCAACCTGCGCCCCGCCTTCCTGAGCGCGGCCGCCACCCGGGCGACGGTCCTCGTGCCCGAGGCCGTGTTGACGCGCCATATGGCGACGGTGTCGTCTCGGTCGGCGTTCACCCCGCCGACGACGGCGTCAGCCTAGGCCGAACGGGCTGAGGAACGTCGAGCACAGCTGACGCAGGTCGACGATGCCCAGCACCGCGCCGCCCCGCATCGCGTGGCACCCGACCTGCTGGCTCGAAATGTTCCACAGCGCCGGTCCGCCCGCACTCGATCCGCACTTCGGCCAGGCGCCAAGGCCCTGATTCTGCAGCACGTTCTCCGCCACGCGGATCTGCTCCTCGCGCGACGCCGAGGCCGGCGAGCCGACGCCGCCATTCGCGGCCCAGGTCGCGGGCTTGAACTGCAGACCGCCGTACGCGCCGTTACCGGTGTTCGTCGACCAGTTGCCACCGGACTCACACTGGGCGATGGCGTCCCAGTCCACGGAGTCGGCATTGGCGTTGGCCGATGACACGGTCATCGGGGCGAGTGCAAGCGCCCCGGCCGTTGCGACGAGCCAAGCTGTTCTCTTGGCCGTTCTGATGAATAAGTGGCGTTTTTTCATCGCTCTGGTCCTTCCCCGACCTTGCAACTAATGGTTCTTTCGGGTTGGGAGTGTCAGGCGTTACAAGGGAGGTACCAGTACGTTATAGGGGCGGGATAGAAACGAAGCTAGCAATGGGACAAATGAGTAAAGAGCACCAATTGAGTCACATGTGACAGATGTTATTAGAGTGAATATTGTTAAAAAGAATGGTGCCGGGCCTTGCCGGCCCGACACCATCTTCGAGTGTGTTCTGAAGCGAACTAAGGATTACTAGCCGCGTCGGCCGCACACCGGCCATGCGCCGATGCCCTGGCTCTGCAGGACGTTATTGGCCACGCGAATCTGCTCCTCACGGCTGGCCTGGTGGGGCGAACCCGAGCCACCGTTGGCGCGCCAGGTGCTCATGGTGAACTGCAGGCCGCCGTAGTAGCCGTTGCCGGTGGCGGTGTGCCAGTTGCCGCCCGACTCGCAGGCCGCGACGGCATCCCAGTTCACGCTGTCCGCATTCGCGGTACCGGTCGCCAACGCCATAGGTGCCAGCGCAAGTGCGCCGGCGATGGTCGCAAGACCGAACGTTTTGCGGATGTTCTTCACTACTTTCCTTTCGCCAAGCGCGCGCCTACAACGCCCGCTGGCGCGGGCGCGATGCCGTATTCGGGCAGGGGATTTGGGCCGTGCCCTCTCGGTCAGGCACGGCAGGGGAGGCAACACATCGCCCCACCGGGCAATCGGGCCCGGTGGCCACCGAAGGCGCGATCCCGCCTCCTGTGGCCCCACTCACACGCAGGTTCGTGGTTTGAAATTATTTGCTCGTTTTCGAGCCGTAGGGGAACGTACAAACCCTTCTGCGCAAAGTCATATCGCATGGAGTGCGTGTCGCGGTTTGATCACGGTCAGATCACGGCGGGTGAATTCGGCGTCAACGCAGGTCGGCACGGCGAGTTGCCCGTAATGTCACACGCCTACTGGCGTAAACGTTTCGTGAGCCAAATCACCAGGTTTTTGTGACCTGGACCACGGCTAAATTGGTTGATGGATCAAGGAAACCGTGCCGATCTGGCCCAGTTTTGGCCTCCAGCAGTCACTTTGGCCGAATGACGCTGAAATTGTTCGCTGATAACAGCTTCCGTTGTACATCAGCGAGAAGTACTACACTGCAAGAAGTTTCGTGGTTTTCGGGCAACTAGTCACCGCCTTCAACGTTCGCGGCCTTCGAAGGTGTATCACGAACTTCAGTTGCCGAGAGTGATTGCCACTGAACGATTTTCACCGATAGAGGCGGTTGACGACCGGTGGATGCCTGACCACCGGGGGAGCCTCATCCAAGCCGGTCATCACAGGCAAGCCACGCTGAGTGCCGACGACTGAAGTGGCTCAACTGCTTTGGGCCATTTCGCAAGAGATTGACAGCCTCCGGCCTGGTTGAAGCCGGACCGTGCAGGGAAACCTCCACGGCAGCAACATATCTCGCGAGGCAGAAGCGACGTCGGATCCAGAAGTGGCCGATTCACCGAACAATTGAATGGGCGATTAATAGCCGTAGTCAAGCCGAGAATTGAGCACAGTTTCGCAATAAAAATCGGTGCTCTGATAACAGCAATTTGCTGGAAACATTACCGAAGGTAATGACCAAAGGGTCAGGACAGGTCTGCGGTGGTGTTGACGTTCGTCAGCGACCGCTGCTCTGCCATCACGATCCGCTGCGTGTCCACGGTGTCGACGAGCGCTCGCATACTGCGCTCCCCCGCCGCCACCAGGGCATCGACCTTGTCGGCCAGCGCGGTGCGATACACACCGGCGAGATAGTGGTTTCGGCCGTCCCACGGCAGCACCACATCGACGGGCAGCCGGGCAGCGTGTTCCGCGAGCTCGTCGATCAGCTCGACGGTCATGAACGGCATGTCGACCGCGCAGACGAAGGCCAGCTCGCTGCCGGCATCGGCCGACGCCCGCAGGCCCCGTCCGGTGGCCAGCAGCGGGCCGACACCGCGTACCTCGTCTCGCAGAATCTCGGCATGCAGCTTCGGCAGCGGTTGGCCTGGCGCGGCGATGACGAATACCGGCGAACACCTGGGGCTCACGACGGACACGACGCGTTCGACCAGCGTCGTTCCGTCGTACGGAAGGGTGGCCTTGTCGCGACCCATGCGGCGTGATGCACCGCCCGCGAGCACGACAGCAGAAAGCGGCACCGGCGATGTCACGTCAGAGAGATTAGTCGACGGTCCAGGTGTCTTTACCGCGCAGCAGCGACTGCAGCGCCGCCGTGTCGTGCGGCCTGGCCTCGCGCGCCGACGCCACCTGCTGGCGGGCGGCGTCGTCGTACGTCGGCTTGCTGACCTGGCGGAAGATCCCCATCACCATGTGCTCGAGGTTCTGCTCGGACAACCGTGACAGCGCGAATGCGTACGCGGGGTCCTCGACCTGCGAGTTGTGAATGACGATCTCGTCGGCCGAGACGTCAGCCGTCTTGGCCACCTCGAGCCCGTAGCCGGACTTGACGACGCAGTACTCAGCGTCGGCGCCGAAGGTGATCGGCTCGCCGTGATGCACGTTGATCAGCCGCTCTTCGGCGCCCTCCTTGCGGAGCGCATCGAACGAGCCGTCGTTGAAGATCGGGCAGTCCTGCAGGATCTCGACCAGCGCGGCGCCGCGGTGTGCGGCCGCAGCCCGAAGCACCTCGGACAGGCCCTTGCGGTCGGAGTCCAGCGCCCGGCCGACGAATGTGGCGTCGGCACCGAGCGCCAGCGATACCGGGTTGAACGGGTAGTCCAGCGAGCCCATCGGGGTGGACTTGGTGATCTTGCCGGTCTCGGAGGTCGGCGAGTACTGCCCCTTGGTCAGGCCGTAGATCCGGTTGTTGAACAGCAGGATCGTGAGGTTGACGTTGCGGCGCAGCGCGTGGATCAGGTGGTTGCCGCCGATCGACAGCGCATCGCCGTCGCCGGTGACGACCCACACCGAGAGGTCTTGGCGCGCCAGCGCCAGACCCGTCGCGATCGTCGGGGCGCGGCCGTGGATCGAGTGGAAACCGTAGGTTTCCAGGTAGTACGGGAAGCGGCTCGAGCAGCCGATGCCGCTGACGAACGCGATGTTCTCGCGGCGAAGACCCAGCTCGGGCAGGAAGTTGCGGATGGTGTTGAGGATGACGTAGTCACCACAGCCGGGGCACCACCGCACTTCTTGATCGCTCGTGAAGTCCTTGGCCTTCTGCGGCTCGTCGGTGGTCGGCACCCCGCCGATGCCAGGGGTCAGCCCGAGGTCCGTTCCGATCAGGTCAGTCATGCGCCAGCTCCCACGCCAGTCACGCCGGTCTCGACGGTAGCCGCCGCCAACCGCGCGAATTTGGCCTTGTCGATTTCCTTCTCGCCCAGCGTGCCCTCCAGCGCGGCATCGATGATGCCCTCGACCTCGTCCGCCAGGAACGCCATGCCTTCCACCTTGGTCACCGACTGCACGTCGACCAGGAACTTGCCGCGAAGCAGCAGCGCCAGTTGGCCCAGGTTCATCTCCGGCAGCACGACCTTGGGATAGCGCCGCAGCACTTCACCGAGGTTGGCCGGGAACGGGTTGAGGTTGCGCAGCTGCGCATGGGCGACCTTGATGCCCTTGCGGCGCGCCCGCCTGCACGCTTCGCCGATGGGGCCGTATGAGCTGCCCCAGCCGAGCATCAGCAGTTCTGCGTCGCCGGTGGGGTCATCCACCTCGAGGTCCGGCACCGCAATGCCGTCGATCTTGGCCTTGCGCAGCCGCACCATCAGATCGTGGTTTTTCGGCTCATACGAGATGTTGCCCGAGCCGTTGGCCGCCTCCAGTCCGCCGATGCGGTGCTCGAGTCCGGGCGTGCCGGGGACCGCGAACTGGCGTGCCAGTGTCTCCGGGTCGCGGGCGTACGGCTGGAACGGCTCACCGGTCTTCGCGAGTGTGTGCTCGATCGGCGCGTAGGTGGTGACGTCCGGAATCTGCCAGGGCTCAGAGCCATTGGCGATTGCGCCGTCGGACAGGATGATCACCGGCGTGTGGTACGTGATGGCGATGCGGGCGGCCTCGAGGGCGACGTCGAAGCAGTCGGACGGAGACCGTGGCGCGATCACCGCGACGGGCGACTCGCCGTTGCGTCCGAACATCGCCTGCAGCAGGTCGGCCTGCTCGGTCTTGGTGGGCAGGCCGGTGGACGGGCCGCCGCGCTGCACGTCGATGACGATCAGCGGCAGCTCGGTCATCACGGCCAGGCCGATGGCCTCCGACTTCAGCGAGATGCCGGGGCCCGAGGTGCTGGTGACGCCCAACGCGCCGCCGTAGGAGGCGCCGATTGCCGCGCCGATGCCTGCGATCTCGTCCTCTGCCTGGAAGGTGAGGATGTTGAAGTTCTTGTGCTTGGACAGCTCGTGGAGGATGTCCGAAGCCGGCGTGATCGGGTAGGTGCCCAACACCAGCTGGACATCCGAAAGCTGCCCCGCGGTGATCAGGCCGTACGCCAGCGCCGTGTTGCCGGAGATCTGCCGGTAGTCACCGGATTTCAGCTTCGCGGGCGCCACCTCGTATGTGCTCGCGAATGCCTCGGTGGTTTCGCCGTAGTTCCAGCCGGCCTTGAGCGCCAGCACGTTGGCCTCGGCGATATCGGGCTTGCGGGCGAACTTCTCCCGGATGAACGCCTCGCTGTGCTCGAGCTCGCGGCCGTACATCCACGACAGCAGGCCGAGCGCGAACATGTTCTTGGCGCGCTGGCCGTCCTTCTTGGAGGCGCCGATCGACTCGACGGCACCCAGCGTCAGGGTGGTCATCGGGACGGCCTGCACGACGTAGTCGGAGAGCTCCTCGGTCTCCAGCGGGCTCGCCTCGTATCCGACCTTGGCCAGGTTGCGCTTGGTGAACTCGTCGGAGTTGGCGATCACCAGGCCGCCGCGCGGCAGGTCGGAGATGTTGGCCTTCAGCGCCGCCGGGTTCATCGCGACGAGCACGTCGGGGCGGTCGCCCGCGGTCAGGATGTCGTAATCGGCGATCTGGATTTGGAACGACGAGACACCGGGCAGCGTGCCTGCTGGTGCGCGGATCTCGGCGGGGTAATTGGGTTGCGTTGCAAGGTCATTGCCGAACAGCGCAGCCTCGGAGGTGAACCGGTCACCGGTCAGTTGCATGCCGTCGCCCGAGTCGCCCGCGAACCGAATGACAACCTTCTCGAGCTTCTGGCGAGTCCCCGGACTGGCCCCGTTGCCGTTCGGACTCACGACCCCTGCCTTTCGCAATGCTCTTCGATACGTATTCCTCAGTCGCGGGCTAATCGCGCCATCGATTGATCGTGCATGAAATTTGCTGTCACTCTCAGTACCGATTAAACCACTTCTCTTAGGCGCGGCCGGAACCGACGCGCGGGTGAATCACAGGCGATCCTGGGCCGAATGCACTGCTCAGATAGCGTGCGCGGCGACGCGATGAGACAAAATTGTGTGCTTCGTCACGTTTCTAAGACATAAACTTTCTAAGGAAATTGTTACCGACCGGTAGCTCCTTGCTAGCACCCGTGGCCGCGCCGCTGGCGCATTAGTAGGGAATGCGCTGAATGCGATTTGATCAAGCGCTAACCGGGCAGGTTGAACGGTGTGATGACCTGAATCGGCGCAGGCCGGGCCGCCTCAACGGGCAGCGCCCCGCGCTCCTGAAGGATCAGCCGCATCGCCAGCCGCGCGTCGGCGCGTAGGTCGTTGTGCAGCACCACCGAGATGCGGCCGTCCCGCAGCAGCTTCCGGTTGTCGGCGTCGAGATCGTGTGCGATGAACACCCGGCAACCACGGCCGATCCGTTCGAAGGCCGCGACGGTCGCGGCGTTTCCGCCGCCGACGGAGTAGACCGCCTCGATCGACGGGTTGCCCTCGAGCGCCTCGAGCACCAATCGCTCGTTCGTCGCGTCGATGCCGTCGCTGTCGCTGACCTCGACGATCTGTCGGCCGGAGCCTCGCAGCGCGGCGCGGAATCCGACCTCGCGCTCCCCCTCGCCCCGAAACACGTTGCGGCTGAGGGTGATCAGCACGTCTGACGGCGAAGAACCCAACCACTGGCCCATCAGGTAAGCGGCCGTCACCCCCGCGCCGTGGTTGTCGATGCCCACATACGAGCACCGAGCGCTTGCAGGCACATCCGTCGCATAGGTCACCACCGGCACACCGCTGGCCACCAGCCGGTCGATCGCATCGGCGACTTCGGGTTCGTCCTGCGCCTTGAGGATCACGCCGTGGCTGCCGCGCAGCCCGACGAGCGCATCTACCATCTGTGCCGTCGAGCCGGTCTCCCACAGGTGAAAGCGGGCACGCAGCATCGCGGGCGCGAACGCGGGTAGCTCCGCCTCGACGGCAGCGCGGAATGCGTCGGAAAACCGGTGCGGTGTCTGCATGACCACGTCGATGAGGTAGCGCCTGCCGTTCAACCGCAGCTGGGCGCGCTGCTTGTCCAGATCGGCGATCGCCTGCATGACCTCGGCGCGGGTGTTCTCCCGCACGCCGGCCCGCTCGTTCAGCACGCGGTCGACCGTCGCCTCGCTCAGCCCGGACTGCTGGGCGATCTCCCGGACCTTGTAGCGATGCGGCACGGCGGCTCGGCTTTCTGAGGCTTTTTTGATGGCTTTTTGGTGTTGATTGCGGTGCGGACGACCACCAGACTAACTGCATGGCAACACCGCTGACCACCGCATACAAGGCGTGGATCGACGAATCCGATTGTGAGCTTGACGTGTTTCGCGCGGACGTCACTCGGGACACCGATCTGGCCGACTATCCGCACGCCGTCGACGTCCGCAAGAACGTCCTGGTCTACTCGTCGGCCGCGGCCTCCGACCGGCGCGGGCTTCAGACCGAGCTGATCCGGGCGCTGACCGACGGGCCCGGCGTCGTCGTGTTCGAGGACGCCTTCAGCGGCGACGTCATTGACCGAGCCAGTGAGGCGTTCACCGCCATCATCGACGCGCAGCGCGCCGACGGTTCGGCGGCCGGTGACCACTTCGGTAAGCCCGGGGCCAACGACCGCGTCTGGAACGCGGCGCAGAAGCTCGCCCTGCACGCGCCCGACGTCTTCGCCGAGTACTACGCCAACGACACGCTTGCCGTGGTGTCGCAGGCGTGGCTCGGCCCGCGCTACCAGCTGACGTCACAGGTCAACGTCGTCAATCCCGGTGGCATTCAGCAGGTTCCGCATCGGGACTACCATCTCGGCTTCGTCGCACCCGACGATCTGGCGGCTTATCCCGCGCATTTGCATCGCATGTCGCCCGTGCTGACTCTTCAGGGCGCAGTGGCGCATTGCGACATGCCGATCGAGAGCGGGCCGACGATGCTGCTGCCGTACTCGCAGCGGTTCCTCGGCGGCTACATCGCCTTCAACCGGCCGGAGTTCATCGACTACTTCGCCGAGCACCAGGTTCAGGTGCCACTCGGCAAGGGCGATGCCATGTTCTTCAACCCGGCCCTGTACCACGGCGCCGGATCCAACGTGTCCGCCGACATCCAGCGAATGGCCAACCTGCTGCAGATCTCGTCACCGTTCGGCCGGGCGATGGAGGCGCTGGACCGCACGGCCATGGTGCGAGCCGTCTATCCGGCCCTGCTCGCGATGAAATCCGCAGGCCGACCCCAACACGAACTGGTCAACGCCGTCGTCGCGACCGCGGAGGGCTACGCCTTTCCCACCAATCTCGACCTCGATCAGCCCATCGGCAGCCTCGCGCCGCCATCGCAGGTCGACACCGTGCTGGCCGCTCTGGCCGGCGATCTCACCCCTGACGAACTCGATGCGGCGCTGCGCGACCAGGACGATCGGAGAATTCCATGACCACCCTCGGCGTGATCGGATTGGGCCGCATCGGCGCATTCCACACCGACACCCTCAGCGGATTGGACGGGATCGACCACCTGGTGATCGCCGACGAACGGCCCGAGCTCGTCGCCGCGGTGGCCGCGAAACACGGTGCCACTGGTGCCGATTCGGTTGAGGAACTGCTGTCCGCGGGCATCGACGGCGTGGTGATCGCCGCGGCGACGCCTGCCCACGCCGAGTTGACCCTCGCCGCCGTCGGGCGCGGAATTCCGACGTTCTGCGAGAAGCCCATCGCGGCCACGGCGGCGGAGAGCGCACGGATCGCCGACGTCATCGCCCGCTCCGACGTACCGGTCCAGGTCGGCTACCAACGGCGATTCGACGCAGCGTTCGCCGCGGCCAAGCGCGCGGTGGACGACGGCTCGCTCGGTCTGCTGCACACCGTCCGCAGCACCACGATGGATCCCGCGCCGCCGCCGATGGAGTACATCGCCGGATCCGGCGGCATCTTCCGCGACTGTGCGGTGCACGATTTCGACATCCTGCGGTGGATCACCGGTCAGGAAGCCGTCGATGTCTACGCCACCGGAAGCGTGCAGGGCGACCCGCGCTTCGGCGAACTGAGCGACGTCGACACGGCCGCCGTAGTGGTCAGGTTCGAGTCGGGCACCCTCGGCGTGGTCTCCGCGGCCCGGTACAACGGCCACGGCTACGACTGCAGGCTCGAGGTGCACGGCTTCCACGACACCGTGGTCGCCGGGTGGGACCAGGGCGCACCGGTGCGAAACGTGGATCCCGCCAACGACTTTCCCGAGGGCCCGGCTCACCACTTCTTCATGGACCGCTTCACCGCGGCGTTCCGCGCCGAGCTCGCGGCGTTCGTCGACGTCGCAAACGGCAAGGCCGAGCCCGCGTGCACCGTCGCGGACGCGGTCGAGGTGGCCTGGCTCGCCGAGGCGGCGACCGAATCGTTGAAGCGCGGTGTGCCGGTGCGGATTGCGGAAGTGAGGTCGCGATGAAGTTGGCAGGTGCTCCGATTTCCTGGGGCGTGTGCGAGGTGCCCGGATGGGGTTATCAACTGCCCCCCGATCGCGTGCTCGCCGAGATGCGGGACGTCGGATTGTCCGCAACGGAACTGGGCCCGGAGGGCTTCCTGCCATCGGACCCGGGCCAGCTGACCGCGCTGCTGAACTTGTACGGTCTGCGCTGCGTCGGCCAGTTCGCGCCGGTGGTGCTGCACGACGAGGGCCACGATCCGCTGCCCGATATCGCAGGCCCACTCGACGCGCTGCTCGCAACCGAAGCTGACGTGCTCGTCCTGGCTGCTGCCACCGGCGTCGACGGTTACGACGGGCGTCCGGCGCTCGACGACCGGCAGTGGGCGACACTGCTTGCCAATCTGGACCGGCTCGCCGAAGCGGCGGCAGACCGAGGCGTACTGGCCGTGCTGCATCCGCACGTCGGCACGATGGTGGAGACGCGAAGCGAGGTCCAGCGCGTGCTGAACGGCTCGGCGATCCGGCTGTGCCTCGACACGGGGCATCTGCTGATCGGCGGGACCGACCCGTTGCAGTTGGCACGCGAGGCGCCCGACCGCATCGCCCATGCCCACTTGAAAGATGTCGACGCCGGCTTGGCCGCCGAGGTGCAGGCGGGCAGGTTGACCTACACCGAGGCCGTCGGTCGCGGGATGTACACGCCGCTCGGGATGGGCGATGTGGACATCGCGGGCATCGTTTCGTCGTTGCGGGGCAACGGATACGACGGTTGGTTCGTGATGGAGCAGGACACCATCCTGGATGCCGAGCCCATCGACGAGGGCCCGCTCGCTGATGTGCAGGCTAGTGTGACCTTTATGAAGAACGCGTGTCGCAGCATCCCGGTATGACGTTGCGAATCGGGGTGCTCGGTGCATCCCGGATCGCCGACCTGGCCATCGTCGGCCCGGCACAGCAGCTTGGCCATCGGCTGGTCGCCGTCGCTGCCCGCGATCGCAACCGCGCGGAGTCGTTTGCCGAAAAGCACGGTGTGGAACGAGTTTTGGCGTCCTACGCCGACGTCGTAGCTGATCCCGAGGTGAACGCCGTCTACAACCCGTTGGCGAATTCGCTGCATGCACGGTGGAATCTGGCGGCGATCGCGCAGGGCAAACCGGTGCTCACCGAGAAGCCGTTCGCGCGCAACCGTTCCGAGGCGCGACAGGTCGCCGAGGCGGCACAGGCCGCGGGTGTCACGGTGATGGAGGGCTTTCACTACTTGTTTCATCCGGTTACTCGCCGTGCCCTCGAACTCGCGGTCGACGGCACCATCGGCGACATGCAACACGTCGAGGTGCGGATGGCGATGCCGACGCCCGAGGCCGGCGACCCGCGCTGGTCGCTCGAGATGGCAGGCGGCGCGCTGATGGACCTCGGCTGCTACGGCCTGCACATCATGCGCAGGCTCGGCCACCCCTCGATCATCCGCGCACACGCCAAGGAACGCAGCGAGGGCGTCGACGAGTGGTGCGATATCGAGCTTGGCTTCCCCAGCGGTGCAACCGGTTTGAGCGCCAATACGATGACCGCCCCGAAATACTCGTTCACTCTGCGCATCGTCGGAACCAAGGGCGATGTGTTTGTGCACAACTTCATCAAGCCCAACGAGGACGACCGGTTGACCATTCGGACACCGGCAGGCGTCCGGGTCGAACGCCATGGCACAAGGACTTCCTACAGCTACCAACTGGAGGCGTTCGCCGCGCACGTGCTGTACGGCGCTCCGCTGCCGATCGACACCGCCGACTCCGTGGAGAACATGGCTTACGTCGACGCCGCGTACCGGGCGGCGGGCTTGACCCCCCGCTGACTCACCCGCGAGCGTGCGTGTCTGACGGCGACACGCCGCCTTCTCGCAGACATTTCGCGCACGTTCGAGACAACGATGAACCCGTCAACCCTCGAGGCGGGGTTGACGGGTCCGTGTCGTGCCGAACTAGCTCTTTCCGCCGCGCAACTCGTGTGACAGCGCCTCGAGCTCGTCGCCGCCTGCCATCTCCTGCGTCAGGTGCTCCAGGGTGATGTCGTCATACGTGCAGTCCAGCTTCTGCTGGCCGCGGTTCAGCAGCACGAAGTGATCGCCCACCATATGCGCATGGTGCGGGTTGTGCGTGATGAACACGACGCCGAAGCCTGCCTCCTTGGCCGCGGTGATGTACTTCAGCACCACGCCCGACTGCTTGACGCCCAGCGCGGCCGTCGGCTCGTCGAGAATCAGCACCCGCGCCCCGAAGAACACCGCGCGCGCGATCGCGACACACTGCCGCTGACCGCCCGAGAGCGAGCCGATCGGCACGTCGACGTCGGGCAGGTCGATGCCCATCTTGGACAACTCCGACAGCGTGGTGGCACGCATCGCGTTGGCGTCCAGCGACCACGGGAACCGGTTCTGCCGGATCTCCTGGCCCAGAAAGAAGTTGCGCCACACCGGCATCAGCGGAACCACGGCGAGGTTCTGATACACCGTCGCGATGCCCTTGCCCAGCGCGTCCTTCGGCGAGGTGAACTTCGTCGGCTCGCCGTCGACGAGCAGTTCACCGTCGGTCTGCGGATGGTAGCCGGCGATGATCTTGATCAGCGTCGACTTGCCCGCGCCGTTGTCACCGAGGATGCCCGTCACCTCTCCGGCGTGCACACGCAGCGAGATATCTTTCAGCGCAGTGATATTGCCGTAGCTCTTGCCGACGCTTTTCAGCTCGACCAGCGGCACCTTGCCGCCTGATGGGGCCTCTTCCACGTCTTTGTCAACTGTTGCGGTCATGGGTCACCTCTTGGCGGCGTAGTTGCGGAATGCGTTGTTGGCGATCACCGCGAACAGCAGCATCACGCCCATGAAGAACTTGAACCAGTCGGGGTTCCAGCCCGCGTACACGATGCCCTGCTGCACCATGCCGAAGATGAAAGCGCCGATCGCAGCGCCGATCGCGGTGCCGTAGCCACCGGTGAGCAGGCAGCCGCCGATGACGGCCGCGATGATGTAGATGAACTCGTTGCCCACGCCCTGGCCGGACTGCACCGTGTTGAACGCGAACAGCAGGTGCATGCCTGCGAACCAGGCGCAGAACCCAACGAACATGAACAGCCCGATCTTCACCGCCGTCACCGGAACACCAACGGCGCGAGCGCTTTCCTCATCGCCGCCGACGGCGAAGATCCAGTTGCCGACGCGGGACTTGAAAAGCACGTACGTCGCGACGGCGGTGAACAGCAGCCACCAGAACACGGTGATGCGCACCTCGACACCGAAGATCGACCAGCTCGACGAGAACACCTTCTGCGCCGACGCCCAGCCCTGCATATCGTTGACGCTCGGCGTCGCGACCTGACCCGAAATCAGCTTGGTCACAGCGAGGTTGATGCCGGTGAGCATCAGCAGTGTGCCCAGTGTGATCAGGAAGCTCGGGATCTTGGTCTTCATCACCAGATACCCGTTGAAGAACCCGACAGCCAGGGCGACGATCAGCGCCAGCCCCGCCCCCGCCCACAGATTCAGATGCAGGTTGTAGGCGAGCATCGACGCGGCGAGCGAACTCGTTGTCACCGCGACACCCGACGACAGGTCGAACTCACCGCCGATCATCAGCAGTGCGACCGCGCAGGCCATGATTCCGATCGTCGAGCTGGCGTACAGCACCGTCGCCAGTGCCTCGGGTGAGCGGAACGGTGGGGCGACGACCAGGAAAAAGATGAAGATCGCGACGGCACCGATCGCCGCGCCCATCTCGGGGCGAATCAGCAGGCGCTGTAAGCGGTTTCGCTCTTTTACCCGCTCGTCACGAACGATTTTGTGACTGGCGACGTCCAGATCGGTTTGTGCAGTAGTCATGTTCAGCTCTTTCTCCCGCGTGGCGAACTAGCGGGTCCCACCCTTGGCCAACTCGGCGACCGAGTCGATGTTGCTCTCGTCGATGAACGAGGGGCCCGTCAGTGTGGCCTGGCCGCCACCGATCA
The DNA here is from genome assembly GCA_046735135.1 of Actinomycetota bacterium. Taxonomy (GTDB): domain Bacteria; phylum Actinomycetota; class Actinomycetes; order Mycobacteriales; family Mycobacteriaceae; genus Mycobacterium. Next base: position 4,448 of record JBKPSU010000123.1, on the reverse strand, counting down.
GGTTCTTGTTGTTGATGTACAGCCACAGCGAGTCGACCGCCAGATAGCCCTGCAGGAACGGCTGCTGGTCGACCGCCCACTTCACTTGGCCGCCCTTGATCGCGTCGACGAGCGCGGCGTTGGTGTCGAAGGTGACGATCTGCGCCTTGCTGCCGGCGTTCTTGGCCGACTGCACTGCGGCCAGTGCGATCGGCGCGCCCAGTGCGACGACATGGTCGATGGACGGGTCCTGTTGCAGCTTGGCCGTGATCGTCGACTCCACCGACGGCATGTCCTTGCTGTTGACATTCAGGATCTCGAACCCGCCCGTGAAGCTCTGTTTGACACCGGCGCACCGGGACTCCAGAGCGACCTGGCCCTGCTCCTGGATGACGCAGACGATCTTCTTCGCGCCGTCCTTGTTCAAGCGGTCACCGGCAGCGACGCCCGCGAGTTTCTCGTCCTGGCCGAAGTACTCCTGGACGCCCATGGTCTTCCAGTCGTCGAAGCCGGAGTTGAACGCGACGACCGGAATTTTCTTGTCCAGTGCGGCCTTGACGGCAGGCGCCATCGCGTCGGGCTTCGCGAGCGTCAGCGCGATTCCCTTGACACCGCTATCGATAGCGGTCTGCACCAGGTTCGCCTGGTTCGGCGCTTCCGGATCGTTGGAGTAGCGCAGCTCGATGTTGTCCTTGTCGGCGGCGGCCTGCGCACCCTTGCGGATCAGGTCCCAGAACGAGTCCCCCGGCACCTCGTGGGTGATCATCGCGACGGTGGCGCGTGGGGTGTTCGCCTGTCCAGCTCCCATTCCCCCACCGGTGTCGCTTGGTTTGCCTCCCGTGGAGGAGCATGACGCGATTCCGAGCACGAGCAAGCTTGCCCCGGCTACGGCCGCGAGCCGACTGAACTTCATTGTTTGTTTTCTCCTTGCATTCGTGTGCCACGGAACACGCCTCTAGGGACGATGTAATACGGCTCACAGCAGAAAGTCAAGACTTTGTCCTGACATTAGGACTGCATATCAAATTATCGGGTGCGTCGGCGCTGGTCGCTCCGGGGGGCGCAGTTGAACCACGAACAATCAGCGACGGTTCGCAGGTGATGTCCACCGCGGCGTCGTCCGTTCGGGCGTCGTCGAGCCGGGTCGCGAGCCGCTGCACAGCCGCTCTGGCCAGGCCAGCGGAATCTTGGCGAATGGTGGTGAGATCGATGTGGGCCAGCCCCGCCAACGGGCTGTCGTCGAAGCCGAGCACCGAAACCTGTTCCGGGACAGCCACTCCCGCTCGGATCAGCGTGTCCATCACGCCGAGCGCACATCGGTCGTTGAACGCAAAGACCGCGTCGGGCAAAGCTTTCGAGGCAAGCAGGTCGGCCGCCGCGGCGGCGCCCTCGCGCTCGGTGAGGCCCCCGGGACTGGTCAGTTCGGGCAGGTCGGCGGCCCGGGCGGCCCTGCGGTAGCCGCGGAACCGCTCGGCGGCACCCGGTGACTTACCGCCGCCCAGATAGAGGATCCGCCGGTGGCCAAGCCCGACCAGATGCTCCATACCCAACACGGCGCCGGCGACGTCGTCACTGCGTACGGCGTCCACCCCGCGAACTCGCCGCGCCATCACGACGACGGGCACCCTGGACGCGAGGTCGGCGAGTCGACGCGCCGGCATCTCGGTACCGATCAAAACCAAACCCTCGCAGCGGTCGTCGACGAGCGTGCGCACCGCGCGCTGTTCATCGCGGTGCCGGGTGACCCCGCTGAGCACCACGTCATAGCCGAGGTCTTCGGCCGCGACGTACACGCCGTCGACGAGATCGGCGTGAAACTCCTGCCCCGCGGTGAACGTCACCCCGATGAGCTTGGTCCGCAGTTGGCGCAGCCGACGAGCACGCGGGTCGGGCCGGTAGCCGATGTCGTCGGCTGCGCGCCGCACCCGTTCGCGCGTTTCGTCGCTCGCGCCCGCCGCGTCGCGCATGACGATCGAGACCAGCGCCCGCGACACCCCCGCGCGTGCGGCCACGTCTTCGAGCGTCGGCCTGCGTTCCACGCGGCTCAGCCTAGATCGTTCTAGCGAAGTTGTTGACGAAAACGGCTCAAACGGCTTAGCGTCACTAGAACGTTCTAGTCAGATTGGAGTTCGCCGATGCCCGCTTCACTGTCCTTCGGTCTCATCGGTGCCGGTTGGATCGGCAGCTTCCATGCCGAGACCCTCGCCAGCCGCCTGCCCGGCGTCCGCCTCGCGGCCGTCGCCGATCCCGATCCGTCGGCCGCCGCGCTGCTGAACGCGCCCAAGACCTTCGCCGACCCGCTCGAGATGATCGCGGACTCTTGCATCGACGCGGTCGCGATCTGCTCCCCCGCGGCCACGCACGCCGACCTCGTCGTGGCCGCCGCACGCGCAGGCAAGCACGTGTTCTGCGAGAAGCCGATGGCGCTCACGCTGGAGGACGCCGACCGGGCCATCGACGCCGCGCGCACCGCCGGGGTCGCACTGCAGGTCGGGTTCAACCGTCGCTTCGCCGACGACTTCGCGGACATGCGCGACAAGATCGCCGACGGTGCGATCGGCACGCCGCAGTTGCTCCGGTCGTTGACACGCGACCCCGGCATCAGCGCCGACGTCGCCGCCAGGGTGAAGCCGTGGACGATCTTCAACGAGACGCTGATTCACGATTTCGACACCCTGTGCTGGCTCAATCCCGGCGCCCACGTGACGCAGGTCTTCGCGCAGGCCGATGCCTTGATCCATCCCGCGCTGAAGGATTCCGGCTTCCTGGACACCGCCGTCGTGCAGCTGCGCTTCGACAACGGGGCATTCGCCGTCGCCGAGGCCAACTTTCAGGCGGTCTATGGTTACGACGTGCGCGGCGAGGTTTTCGGCTCCGACGGCGTGCTGCTGGCAGGCCGCGAACCCGACCGCGCGGCGCCCGGTAACACAGACCTGTTCGCCGATGCCTACGTCGCGCAGTTCGCCCACTTCGCCGAGTGCGTACGCACCGGAACCGAGCCGTCGGTCACCGGACGCGACGCCCGCGTCGCCCTCGACATCGCCATCGCCGCGCGTGAGTCGGTGCAGACCGGCGCGCCCGTCGTCCTCTACGGGGTGCTGCAGTGACCGGATTCGAACTAGCGGTCTGCTCCGAGATGGTGTTCACCGACCTGCCGCTCATCGATCGCGTGCGGCGCATCGACGAGCTCGGCTTCGCGGTCGAGATCTGGAGCTGGCACGACAAGGACCTCGAAGCGCTCGCCGCGACGGGCGCCACGTTCACGTCGATGACCGGCTATCTGCACGGCGACCTGATCGATCCCGCCAGCGCCGACGAGGTGGTCCGGACAGCTGAGCTGAGCATCAAAGCCGCTGAGGTGCTTGGTGTTTCGCGGCTGAACCTGCACACCGCCGAACTCGTCGACGGCAAGGCGGCCCGACCCCGGCACCGCGCGACGGGCCAGATGTGGCTGACGGCGCAGCGGGCGCTGGAGAAGATCGGCGAGCTGGGCGCGGCCGCGGGCGTCACCTTCTGCGTGGAGAACCTGAACACGATCGTGGATCACCCCGGCGTGCCGCTCGCCAGGGCGAAGGACACGCTCGCGCTGATCGAAGGGGTCGGGCATCCGAACGTCCGGATGATGCTCGACCTGTACCACGCGCAGATCGGCGAGGGGAACCTCATCGAGCTGATCCGTCGCTGCGACGATGCGATAGGCGAGGTTCAGGTCGCCGACGTGCCAGGCCGCTGTGAGCCGGGAACCGGCGAGATCAACTATCCAGCCATCGCGAAGGCCCTGCGCGACATCGGATTTGCCGGCACCGTCGGCATGGAGGCGTGGGCCTCCGGAGACAGTGAAGCCGCCCTGTCGGCGTTCAGGGCGGCGTTCACGTAGCGGTGGCTCAGGCAGCGGCCACGGGCGCCAGATGGCGACCTCCGTGCGCCTCGCCGCCCGCCGAGGGCTGGCCACGGTGCGTACCCGACGATGCGAAGGGCATCCGGCAGGCGGTGAGTTACCTGGTCGAGCTTGGACACAACGAGATCTACCACGTCGACGGTGGCACCGACCCCGGGTCGCCGGAGCGTCGCCAGGCCCATCGGGTGGCCATGCACCGACACGGACTGTCCGACCACGCGAGGGTCATTCCGGTAGCGCGCAACGCGGTGCGGCTGGCGGTCACAATGCTCGAGTGCGACGCCGAGATCAGACTTACGACACGCAATAGGCGCAATTTGCGTGCTGGAACCTGATTTCGGCGGGGTTAGCGGTCGACGAGTGTGGTGTCGAAGTAGTAGCGCGACGCGCGGTAGCAATGCCTGCCGAATTCGACGGCGGCGCCGGAGTCGTCGAACGCCGTACGCGCCATCGTCAGCAGCGGCGCGCCGGGCTTCTCGTCGAGCAGCTTGGCCTCGGCGCGTGTCGCCCCGCGGGCGCCGATGCGCTGCCGCGCCAGCCGGATGTGCACGCCGCGGGCCCGCAGCGATTG
>JBKPSU010000122.1:0-14194 GCA_046735135.1 Actinomycetota bacterium | reverse complement strand
ACCCCAAACACGTCGTGCTGGAAGTCTTCGGCCCACCAGACACCATCGCCACCATCACCTACCTCGACGTCAACGCCCAACCACAACGCGTCGACGACGCGCCTCTGCCGTGGGCCTACGACACCACCACCATCCAACCAGCGGTCTTCGTCAACGTCTCGGCACAAGGTGACAGCGACTCCATCGGCTGCCGAATCAAGATCGATGACGCCATCAAAGACGAAAGGACCGTCAACACCCTCAACGCCTTCACCTACTGCCTGGACAAATCCGGATGAGCCACCACCTCGCCGAACGCCCGACAAGAACCGACCGCATGGCGGACGCGCTCCGACGGTTTTCGGTGCCGATCGCGTTCTTCTGGCTTGGCCTGGCCGTGGTCACAAATGTTTTCGTGCCGCAGCTGGAGACGGTCGCGCAAGCGCACAACGTCTCGCTGAGCCCCCAGGACGCGCCGTCGCTGCAGGCCAGTAAACGCATCGGCAAGGTGTTTCAGGAGTTCGACTCCGACAGTGCGGCGATGATCGTCCTCGAGGGTGACCAGCCCCTCGGCGCCGATGCGCACCACTACTACGACGGATTGGTCAAGAAGCTCGAGGCGGACACCAAACACGTTCAGCACGTGCAGGACTTCTGGGGCGATCCGCTGACGGCGGCAGGCTCACAGAGCACCGACGGCAAGGCCGCCTTGGTTCAGGTGTATCTCGCCGGCAACCAAGGCGAGTCCCTGTCCAATGAGTCCGTCGATTCCGTCCGCAACATCGTCGACCAGACGCCGCCGCCGCCCGGGGTCAAGGCCTATGTCACCGGCGCCGCGCCGTTGGTCACCGACCAGTTCGAGGTGGGCAGAAAAGGCACTTTGAAGACCACTCTGATCACCATCGGCGTGATCATGTTGATGCTCTTCTCGCTCTACCGTCGTCTCACCACGGTGTTTCTCGTGATCTTCACCGTGATGATCGAGTTGACCGCGTCCCGCGGCGTCGTCGCGGTTCTCGCGAATGCCAACATCATCAAGCTGTCGACGTACTCGACGAATCTGCTGACGTTGCTCGTCATCGCGGCCGGTACGGATTACGCGATCTTCATTCTGGGCCGCTACCACGAAGCGCGGAACACCGGACAGGAGCGGGTCCCGGCCTTCGGAACGATGTACCGGGGGACGGCGCACATAATCTTGGGTTCGGGCCTCACGATCGCCGGCGCAGTGTTCTGCCTGAGCTTCACCCGGCTCCCGTATTTCCAAAGTCTTGGCATCCCCGCAGCGATCGGCGTCTGCGTTGCGCTTCTGGCTGCGCTGACGCTGGCGCCGGCGGTGCTGAGCATCGGCCGCCATTTCGGCCTGTTCGAGCCCGCCCGTGTCATGCAGACAAGGGGCTGGCGGCGAATCGGGACGGCGATCGTGCGCTGGCCCGTGCCGATTCTGTTAGTGACGCTCGCCATCGCCGGCATCGGTCTGTTCGCGCTGCCGGGATACAAGACGAATTACGACGCTCGCGCCTACCTGCCGGCCAGTGCCCCGGCGAATGTCGGCTACGCGGCGGCGGAGCGCCACTTCTCCCAGGCCCGGCTCAACCCAGAGTTGCTGATGATCGAGGCCGACCACGATCTGCGCAATTCCACCGACATGATTCTGCTCGAGCGAGTCGCCAAGGCGGTGTTCCATACCGACGGAATTGCCCAGGTCCAGTCGATCACGCGGCCGTTGGGCACGCCGCTGGATCACACGTCGATCCCGTTCCAGATCAGCGCGGGAAGCTCCTCGCAGATCCAGAACCTGCCGTTTCAGCAGGATCGCGCCGCCGATCTGCTCAAACAAGTCGACGTGATCAACAACTCCATCGACGTCCTGCGGCAGCAATATGCGCTGCAACAACAGTCGGGAGCCATCACCGACGAGCAGAGCCAAGCGTTTCAGCAGACGGTGACTACGGCCAACGACCTGCGCGACAAGATCGCCAACTTCGACGATTTCTTCCGGCCGATTCGAAACTACTTCTATTGGGAGCCACACTGTTTCGACATTCCGTCGTGTGCGGCCTTCAGATCGTTGTTCGACGCCCTGGACGGGATCGATGCGCTGACCGATCAACTGAGCGATGTCTCGGGCAGCATCGCCAAGTTGGATGCGTTGCAGCCGAAGCTACTCGCACTGATTCCGCCCCAGATCGCAAGCCAGCAGACCAACCGTGATCTGTCGATGATTAACTACGCCACCACGTCAGGCATTGACAACCAGACGGAGGCGGCGCTGCAGAACGCGACCGCTCTGGGTCAGGCGTACGACGCGTCGAAAACCGATGACTCCTTTTATCTTCCACCAGAAGCGTTCACCAACCCTGAGTTCCTGCGCGGGCTGAAGCTGTTCCTATCGCCGGACGGCAAGGCCGCGCGGATGATCATCACCCATGACGTCGATCCCGCTACGCCCGAGGGCATTTCGCACATCGACGCCATCAGACACGCGGCGCAGGAGGCCGTCAAAGGTACGCCCCTGGGGGGATCAAAGATCTACCTCGCCGGTACCGCGGCCACGTACAAGGACATTCAGGACGGCGCCAAGTACGACCTCATCATCGCCGGGATCGCCGCGCTCAGCCTGATCTTGCTCATCATGATGTTCATCACCCGAAGCTTGGTGGCAGCGGTCGTCATCGTGGGCACCGTTGCGCTGTCGTTGGGAGCGTCATTCGGGCTATCGGTGCTCATCTGGCAGGACATATTTGGTATCGAATTGTTTTGGATTGTGTTGGCGCTGGCCGTCATCCTGCTTTTGGCTGTGGGGTCGGACTACAACCTGCTGCTGATCTCGCGGTTCAAAGAGGAGATCCATGCCGGTATCAACACCGGCGTCATCCGTGCGATGGCCGGTTCCGGCGCGGTGGTGACGGCCGCCGGTCTGGTGTTCGCGGCCACCATGGCCTCCTTCATTTTCGCTGACTTGCGGATCCTCGGTCAGATCGGAACCACGATCGCCCTCGGTCTGCTGTTCGACACATTGATCGTGCGATCGTTCATGACCCCATCGATTGCCGCGTTGCTCGGCCGCTGGTTCTGGTGGCCCCAACGGGTGCGTGCCCGCCCGGTCAGTCAATGGCCCGGATCGCGCAAGGCGGCTCGTCAGTTGCCGCTGTGGGCAGACGAGGACACAGCGGTCATTTCTGAATCACGCCCGAAATAGACACGCGGACAACTGGATTCGAGTCGACAGCCGTCATCACCGCTGGACGGTGGCGAACTCCTGGCTCGGGTCGGGCGCTGTCACGGAGATTTTCTGCAGGCGGCCTTTCAGCCGTGCGACTCTGCGCAGTTGGGCGACGATGTTCATCGAGGTCAACATGGGAATCCCCCCGATGAACGTTCGGAAGGAGGGGTTGCCGCCATCTCGATGCAGCATGTAGAGACAGCCAACGACGTAAAAGAATCCCATGGTGAAGAGGACAGCGGGCATCGCATACGCGAGCGGTGACCGAGCATCGGAAATCAGTTCGTTCGCATAGTCCACTTCGTCCTTCGACATCGGTTCGCGCTTACGCAATTTGGCCAGAACCGCTTTGTGGGCGCCCACCTGTTCGCCCAGCGGAGCGGGTGTCCGATTCTCTAACCGAGTTATGTACACGAATACGCAGCTGACGAACACCAGCGCCATCACTCCAGCGAATATCGTGAGGTCACCCCACGGACCGAGATTCACTCTCCCGCTCTCCCGTCGAACGTCGCAGTACGCATGGGCGAGAGCCCTCGCAGTGCCATCGAGACTCTGAAAACGCTACCGCAACCACGCCGTCGAACGACTGGAGGCCAGTGGTGAAACCCCGGGCGGAAGTGATTGGTAGGTCCCGGCATGTAGCTGGGGGAAGCTAGTTGCGTGGGGGATTCGGTTGGGGTGCGGCGTGGGCCGGTGGTTGTCGGGCTGCTGCTGGGCGCAGGGGTGTCGGTGGCTTTGGGCGTGTACGGGCGAGTCCACGTCCCGAGCTACGAGGCGCTGCCCTCGTTCGGATTCTCGAGCACGGACACATTCAAGGCGTGGCTCGGCAGCGTCGTCTTGGTCCTGGTAGTCGCGCAGGCAGTGACAGCGCTGTGGATGTACGGCCGACTCCCGGGCGTCGCCGCGACGCCCCGAGCGCTCGGGCGCGTTCATCGGGCCACCGGGTTCGTGGCGTTCGTCCTCTCGCTGCCGGTGGCGGCGTATTGCCTGTACGGCTACGGGTTCGCCCCGGCGCCGTTCTCCACGCGCACCCTGCTGCATTCGCTCGCCGGTTGCGCGTTCTACGGCGCCTTTGCCGCGAAAGTTGTCTTCGTCCACACGCGAGGACTCCCGAAGTGGGCGCTGCCGGCGGCGGGGGCATTGCTGCTCACCGCGGTTGTGGTGGCGTGGCTGACCGGCGCCCTGTGGCTGTTTTCCGTCGCCGGTCTCCACTTGTAACCAGGTACCGCCGCGGTCACGAAGATCGCCCAACTGCGGCGAACGCCGCCTGAGCTGCGCTAATGCTTGTGGCCAGGGCTATCAACGCCATGCCGCAGGGCGACCCGCTTACGCAACAACGCGACGCCGGTTCTCCTTGACGTGGGCAGAGCTACGAATTACGAACCATGTCGCGAGTGGGCGCACGAGACGGATCAACGGCACAAGCACGCCGAAGTCTTTTTTCATATCTGCGAGTTGCTCGTCGAGTCCTCGCCTCTGGTACTGAAGGAGGCTCTGGCTGTCGTCGGTATCGACCCAGTCGCCGAAGAACCGGGGCGGGTCATTTCGCGCGAAGGCGTCGACCGGAATGGGGCCGATGCCGATCGTGCTCATCAGCGCGGTGACGAAGTCGTAATAGGTCATGCGGCAGTTTGGCCCCCCGGCTATGAACAGCGTCTCTCCGATCGTTGCCTCGCAGGCCACGGCGCGGGCGAAGGCCGTCCCGGCGTCGGCTGGATGGAGAAATTCGAACCGCGCGTTGGGGCTGAACTCAAACATGATGCTGGGATCCTGCGCCTGCAAGTGAATGGGTGTCACAGCCGCAAGTCGCAGGATGCTCCACCGCAGCCGCGACTGCCGAATTGCTTGCTCGCACGCGACTTTCTGGCGCCCGTACTCATCAGTCGGAGATACCGGAGTGTCGGCGCGGAGGGGCGGTTGCCGATCTTGGATGTCGCCGAAAATGCCTTGCGACGATGCGAAAACCAGTCGGTTGGCGGTGCGCGAGGCCTCCATCTGCGCGACCAGGGTGCATGTGGCGTCGAGGTTTACCCGGCGGGCCAGATCGGGCTTGCGTTCTGAGTATGGAGGAATGATCGCGGCCAGATGAATCACTGCTTCGACACCGTCCAGGGCGTAGCGCAACGATTCGGCATCGGTGATGTCTCCCCACACGAAGTGCACTCGCGTATCAATGCCGGATGCCAGTTTGCGCGCCCTGTGAGAGTCGAGCTCATAGGCTACGACGTCGTGCCCTTCGGCGAGCAACGCTTCCAACGTGGGAAGGCCGATGTTGCCTAGCGCACCTGTCAACAACACCTTCATGCCTTATCCTCTCGACGGTTTGAGCACACGTACGAGCGACGGTTCGGCCCTTCTGGGCGCGCAGATCGGGAGCCGAGTGTTCGAGACAAGCCCTTACCCACCGGGATTGAAGGGAACGGTTCTCGGGAAACTGGCGCCGGTCGGCAAAACCAGCTGACCGTCGGAATTCACGTAACCGGAACGCTTGGTCGGCATCGGGAGGACTGGGTTTGGGCACGGCTGATCGGTTCCGTCACCACAGATCCCGCCATTGAGGTAGGACCGTTTCTGGACATCCGCAGGCCACGGATCGGCATGCATGGCGACCCATTGGGCCGGCAAATTGTAGAAGAAAAAGAAGCAACCACTGACCGCCGCGAAGATGGCCAGAAATCGGACGAGTTGCGTTTTAGCGAAACCGCCTCGTACGCGGTCAAGTCCACGTTCCACGACCGTGCGGCCGCGGTCGTCGGTGAAGTAGCGCAGACAACATAGCCCGGTCAGCACGCCACCCCACATCAGCCCTTCATAGATGGGCCACTGGTAATAGGTGCCCGCATTGATCGACACTGCTCGAATCGCACCGGGATACACGTAGAAGCCGATCGGAAGCATGATCAGGCCTTCCATGACGAAGTCGATGACGATGTTGGCCACGTACACCACACCGATCAACTTCACGTTGCTGATGTTGGGCCAGCGCGCCTTCGCTTTTCGCATGATCCAACAGCCCGCGATGATGAACAGAAGGTTCAAGGCGTAGCCCGGCGTGTTCGTCAGGAGTGGCTCGGCGGTCTGGTGGCCTGGCACTTCCGGTGACACCCATCCTGGAATCTCCGATGACCAGGCGCCCATGTTGAAATTCCACGTGTTGTAGGTGCACCACGTGTTCAAGTAATTCAGTAGCGGGTCCTGAAAGAACATCAGGCCGCACGACACCAGAAGCATGCCGTCGAGGGTGATCCTGCGCTCCCGGCGCCATGGTCTGACGATGAACCACCAGACCGCCAGTGGTAAGCCGATGCAAGCCATGACGGCATTGACCACTAAAGGCACTTTCATATACATCGGCGGATCGCCCGGCCCTGAAGGAATTCGCTGAAAATAGGGCCCGGTAACCCACCGGATCCATACGTATGCCTGCAACACCAGCAGGGCGCCGCCGATAGTGGCCCACACCGTGATTGGCTTGACCGCAGAATCGCTTTGATTGTTCAGTGCTGCTACGCCATCGAGCGACTGTGTGGTTGTATGCGACGTCGCTCTACTAGGCAGTTCGCTCATTGCATCGACTCCAGTGGATTGAGGGGATCGGGTAGCAACGTCCGATAGCTCCTGGACAGGAATGGAGGGGCAGAGCGCAACCCGGCGGCATCCATCAAGTCGGCAATATACCGGACGGTATGTAGGATTCGGAAGCGTCACGGGGCTCAGGGATCGTCGTCGACAGCCAATTGTCGTCGTGCGGACGCCTGGCAAGGACAAAGGTGTGCGACGTGCTGGTTTGCGGCGCCGGGCTGTCTATTTAGCCGGAATCGGGCATCTTGATAGCCGACATGTACATCTCCAACGCCGGGCGGAAGAGGTCGACATCGTCGAGTTCACTGCCCAATGCCACCGCATCGGTCGTCGCTATCAACATCTGAGCGAAGATCGAAGGCGGGATCGTGAGGGTTGCACCGAGCCGTTCCATGCCCGCCACAATAAACTTTACGAAATCCGCCACCACCTCGGATCGCTTGTCCGCGACCGCTTTTCGGGCTTCGGGATTGCGAATGAGGTAGAGAGTGAACTCGTGGCCGAGCGCGGCGTGCTCGGCGCCGCGGCTGCGACTGAGCTGGCGCCAGCGCTCTGCGATCTCATCCAATTCCGGGGCCCCGATCTGCGGGGCAGCCTGCATGATCTCGGCGAAAGTGTCGAAATAGCGACGCCAGTACCGGTCAGTGACGGCCAGGAAGAGTTCTTCTTTTGTCGAGAAGTGTTGGTATATCGCCCCTTTGGTATATCCGGCTGCCCGGGCGATGTCATCGAGTGAGGCCGCCATGAAGCCGCGCTCGGCGAACACCTCCTCGGCGGCATCCAGCAGCAGTGAACGCGTGCGCTCCAGCCGTCGCTCCCGTGTCCACTGCTCGACCATGCCGCGATTCTGCCACAGATTTTAGCATTCCTATTGGTTGGACAGATACCAGATGGTATGTTAGCCGCGGGGTACTGGGCACAACGATCAGACTGCGTCGCCGTCGAACTGGAGTTCTCAAGAGGCTCAGCGCCCACGTCGCGTTCCCAACCGCACTGGTTCTGAAGGAGTCAGCGGAAATGACTGAAGTGTCAAACCAGAAGAACGTTCCCTACACCGAGTCACTACGTGGTGCAGCGTCGTTGGGCACACAAACGCAAAAGCCGCCCAAGACCATCATGGTCTGGGCAACCGTCGGCGGCGTCATCCTCGCCCTCCAGCTCTACGCGTGGATCCGGTGGATCACCGGACCCAACTTCGAGCGAGTCCCACCGGGCGTGACCGATCCACCGACGTTCATGAAAGTGATCCTGGTGACCTGGACCGCGGTCATCATCGTCGGATATCCAGTCGCCATCTACTACTTCATCATCAGACCGTGGCGGCGCGAACGGCGAATCACACTGGACGGCATCCTCTTTGCGGCCTGTGGCCTGCTGTTCTTCCAGGATCCCCTGCTGAACTATTTCAACACCTGGAGCACATACAACACTTGGATGTGGAATCGCGGGTCGTGGGTCCAGGACATTCCGGGATGGGTGTCTTTCGGCAAGCCGGGCGCCATGATGGCCGAACCGTTCCTGATGAACGCGCCGGGTTACTCGTTCGTCTTGCTGTGCACAATGCTTGGTTGCTGGATCATGCGCAAAGCCAAGCAGCGTTGGCCCAACATCAACACCCTCGGCCTGATCGCTGTGGTGATCGTCTGGACATTCTTCTTTGATCTGGTGATTGAGGGTCTGTTCCTTATGCCGATGGGACTGTTCACCTATCCCGGCGCCATCCGAGCGCTGTCGATCAACGCCGGCACCTACTACCAATGGCCGATCTACGAAGGGCTGATGTGGGGCGGAGTTCAAGCAGGGCTGTGTTGCCTGCGTTTCTTCACCGACGATCGCGGCCGCACCTTCGTCGAGCGTGGACTCGACAGTGTCCGTGGCGGATTCGCGGTCCAGCAACTCACCCGTTTCCTTGCGATTTTCGCCGCGTGCAGCGCGTTCTTCTTCGTCCTCTACAACCTCCCCGCACAGTGGTTCGCAATGCACCAGGACCCCTGGCCGCAGGACGTACTCAAACGGTCCTACTTCCTCATGGGGATCTGTGGTGAGGACACCGACCGGCCATGCCCGGACCCTGCGCTGCCGGTGCCTCTTCACAATTCCGGCTACATCAACCACGACGGCCAGCTGGTGCTGCCTGATGGCGTCAAACTTCCGACCACGGTCCCGCTGGAACGAGGAAAATGATTTCAAACAGCCACACGGCTGCCACCAACATGGCTCTCAATGGCCGCGCTGCCGCTGACCCCGCCGATGCACCCACACCCTTCTACCACCCAGTTGGTGATGAGGTGCAGGTCTTCCAAGCTGCTGCCCGACGCGGCCTGCCGGTGCTGTTGAAGGGGCCGACAGGCTGCGGGAAGACCCGCTTCATCGAGGCTATGGCGCACGAACTCGGTCGAGAACTCATCACGGTCGCCGGTCATGAAGACATGACTTCGGCCGACCTGGTCGGGCGGTTCCTGCTCAAGGGTGGTGAGACCGTATGGGTGGACGGGCCGCTGACCCGGGCAGTACGTGAGGGAGCCATCTGCTACCTGGATGAGATCGTGGAAGCACGGCAGGACACCACGGTGGTGATCCATCCACTCGCCGATCACCGCCGCGAACTTCCGGTCGATCGCCTCGGTGTGAGTCTGGCGGCAGCCCCGGGCTTTCAGTTAGTGATCTCGTATAACCCCGGATACCAAAGCGTGCTGAAGAACATCAAGGAATCGACCCGTCAGCGCTTCGTGGCTATCGAGCTCGACTTTCCCCCACCGGATGTCGAGACTGATGTAGTCGCCCAGGAAGCGGACGTCGATATCGAGACAGCACGCTCACTGGTCAAGCTGGGCAACGCCATTCGCAACCTCGACGGGTCGCCGCTACGGGAAGCATCCTCCACCAGAATGCTGATACTCGCCGGCGGTCTGGTGGCCGAGGGTCTGCCCCTGCGCATCGCAGTCCAGTCGGCGGTTGTGCAGGCCCTCACCGATGATCGCGATATCGAGCGTGCGCTCGCCGAACTCGTCGATGCCGTGCTGCCACAGAAGTGAACTCGCCAGACCTCAGCAGCCCTGATCGGTTCCGATTCCTCGCAACCTTTGTCGCGGGCCGAACCGTCGACATCGCCGAGTCGGCCGCCGGGCAATCCACGTACACGACCGGCCAGACAATCTTTGTCGCCAAAGGCCGCTCCGATGACGACCAGCGGCGCGAGATCCTGGTTCAAAGCGCATTGATCGGTGCGGGGAGCCTTGACGATCAATGGATCAAGGCGTTGCGAGCCCGTCCCGCTATCGCGCGGCGCTACCTGGCATTGGAGGGCACGCGAGCGCTGTCCATCCTCGCCGGTACCCTGCCGCTGGCGGCCGAGCTGACCGCCGAGCTGACGCCGGCGTCAGCGCAAGCCAGCACAGAGCCTGCCCAATCATTGAAGATCGCCCGAAGTCGAGCTGCCGTGATCGAGCCGCCGCTGTGGTTCGGCGTCATCAAGCCCTCCCGGTTGATGGCCACGACGGCTGGTCCCGGCACTCAAGCCGGTGCCAAGGATCTGCGGTTGGAGGTCAAGCCCACCGATCTGGCCGACTCCGATGTAGACGACGACTCTGAAACTGAAGGCGACAGCAAGATCCTCAAACTGTTCGAGAATCCACTCTTCAGTTCCCAGACATTGTCGGACTACTTCCGGAAGGTCTTTGGCAGTTCCAAGTCGCCGGGGGAAGGCTCGGCTGGTGCCGAGATGCAGGCGAGGTCCGTGCGGCGGGTACAGCAGGTCGGGCCCGATGCCCGGCCAGTGCCGACGCACATCCGCTTCACCGACGATCGACAGCCGGGAGCAGCACTCGGGGTCAACGGGGCTCTTCATCCGGAATGGGATGTCCACAACGACCGGTATCGCCCGGATTGGTGTCGGGTGATCGATTTTCCCGTCAAACCGGATACAGGGATCAGCGCTACCCGCGTCCATCGCGACGACGTACTGCATCGTCGTCTGGCGCGAATCGGTCTGGGCCCGAAAGTACTTCGCCGTCGTCCCGACGGTGACGAGCTGGACATCGAGGCGCTAATCGACCTGTTCGTGGATCTGCGCTCGGGATTCTCACCCCCCGAACACGTCTACCAGGACCACCGCAAGATCGCGCGAAACCTCGGAGTGCTCATCCTGCTCGATGTATCGGGCTCGGCCACCGACTCGGATACCACGGGCCTTGCGGTGCACGATCATCAGCGCCAGGCAGCAGCCACGATGGCCGCGACGCTAGAGGAACTCGGCGACAGGGTCGCGCTGTACGGATTCCGCTCTCAAACCCGACACGCCGTGCATCTCATGGCCATCAAAACATTCAATCAACGCTTCGGCGCGGTAGCGCGCGCCGGACTCAACCAGCTCCAACCATCGGGGTACACCAGACTGGGTGCGGGGATACGTGGAGCGGGCGAAATTTTGAAGAACGAGGCCGGCACCCCCAACCGTCTGCTGGTCGTGCTGTCAGACGGTTTCCCGTACGACGACGGCTACGAAGGACGCTATGCAGAAGCCGACGCGCACAAAGCCCTCGAGGAGCTTCGTTTGGATGGCATCGCGTGCCTGTGTCTATCCATCGGCTCCGCGGTGACCACCGAAGCCCTATTGCGCGTCTTCGGTTCGGCGGGCTGCGCAAGCGCCCCGACGCTGGCCGACCTAAGCCCGCAAATGGACGAACTGTTCATGGCATCGCTGCGCGAACTCGCCGCACCACAGTCTCTCTAAATCTCGACCAAGGTGCATGGTTCGCAGGCTGCGTCCATGCGCCGATGCTGGCGTGTTAAAGCGAATCGACACCGCGCTGCAGCTGCCGGGCTGGGGCTACCTCTTACTCTTACAAAAAGCGGTGGGTCACGCCTCCCTCACCGTGACCGCCCATACCTACGCCGACCTATTCGACGACCAACTCGACAACATCGCCGCGGCTCTCGATTCGCTCGACGACCTCGATCAGAACGCATGACCGAATAGACCCGCCGCAGCCGTTCATTTTGGCCCCATATTGGCCCCATGAGCGGACCGAATCCAGAGATTCTGCGATTGCGTTCTGCGGCGAAATACCGACTGAGCTGCGCTAATGCTTGTGGCCAGGGACGGGATCGAACCGTCGACCTTCCGCTTTTCAGGCGGACGCTCATACCAACTGAGCTACCTGGCCCGACGGCACCGACGCATCCCCGCTACTCGCGTGCGCGACGTGCCTCGCCGCCGTTGGCGACCCTGACGGGACTTGAACCCGCGACCTCCGCCGTGACAGGGCGGCGCGCTAACCAACTGCGCCACAGGGCCTTGCTCGTGCTCCGCACATCGTGCGATGCGTGTACCCCCTACGGGATTCGAACCCGCGCTACCGCCTTGAAAGGGCGGCGTCCTAGGCCGCTAGACGAAGGGGGCCAGCCGAATCTCTCCGGGGTACTCGCAGCGCGATGACGCTGGGAGCCTCGATAGCTTAGGGTACCGGCACCCGAATCCTCAAACGAGATGCCCGTCCCCGAAGCGCTATTCTGATCCATCGCGCCCCTATAGCTCAGTTGGTAGAGCTACGGACTTTTAATCCGCAGGTCCTAGGTTCGAGTCCTAGTGGGGGCACCAAGAAGCGCCAGCTCAGATTATGTTCCTGTCAACGGACACGCTAAGAATGGACAGCCTCAGTCCGCAGACAGTCCGCAGGAGCTATCCTGAGCGCGTGCCTGGTACGCCAAAGCGCAGCTCACGAGCAGGTGTCGAAGACCGCTGGCACCGCCCCCCGCGACGTCTAGAGACGCCGTCGTTCCCCGCCGACCAGCCCGGACCGGGCAGCTGGTGCATGGACCCCAAGCACAGTGACCCCGGCAAGCTGGTGACCACCTTGCGCCACGGCCAGGGCAAGCGCTGGCTGGCCCGCTGGGTTGACCACGACGGCCAGGAACGCACCAAGGCGTTCGACCGCAAGTCAGAAGCGCAGCAACAAATCCAAGGCGTGACCGCCGCGCTTAGCACCGGCACCTACGCCGACCCGCGCCGGGGCGCGGTCACGTTCGGCGCTGTGGCAGAGCCGTGGTTTGACTCGAAGTCGGGACTCAAGCCCAAGACCCGCGCCGGGTACCGATCGCTGCTCGATGTTCTGGTGCTGCCTCGATGGCGGGACACTCCCCTGCGTGATATAAAGCACGCCGACGTGCAGGCGTGGGTACACACCCTGTCCACTGACCCCAGCTCGCGCTGGCGCAAGGCCATCAACCACGACGACGAGAACGCCCAGGGTCTGTCGGCGGCCCGCGTGGTGCAGGCCTACCAGGTTGTGGACCAGGTGATGAGCTATGCCGTGCGGTCGCGTTACATCGCGGTCAATCCCGCTGAGGGCGTGCAGCTGCCGCGAAAGTCGACACCGGAGAAGTCGGCTCTGACTCATGACCAGGTGCGCGCCTTGGCCGACGCCGCCGGAGAACTTCGGACCGCCGTCTACGTCCTCGGGTACGGCGGTCTGCGCTACGGCGAGCTGGCTGCGCTGCGTGTCGGTGATGTCGACGTGGCCCGCCGACGAGTGAAGGTGTCGCGGTCGGTGACCGCCGTGGCCAAGCTGGGCATGGTCGAGACCGGCACCAAGACCCACCAGAGCCGAGGAGTGCCGCTGCCGCAGTTCTTCATGGACCTGCTCGCCGCACACATCGAGGGTCGCTCGCCGGGGGAGCTGGTGTTTCCGTACCACGACGGCACCTGGACCCCACGTGACTGGTTCGCGCTGCGGCTCGACAAGGCCGCGACCGAGGCCAAGCTCAGCGGAGTCACGCCGCACGTGCTGCGGCACACCGCCGGATCACTGGCGCTGGCGTCCGGTGCCTCGGTGGTCACCGTCCAGAAGCTGCTGGGCCACCTATCCCCCATCACCACGATGAACGTCTACGCCCACCAGCTCCCCGATGACTTTGACAACCTTGCTGCCGCAATGGATTCCGCCGCTCGCAAGGCTGCCAACGTTGAGCCGCTCAGCGCTATCCAGAAATAGGTCTGTATCTACGACGCGACGGCGAATAGACGCCATTCGCCGGGTACACCTTTGAGCTGATGCTCACCCCGCTGCTCGAACTCCAACCCCGACCCGATCACCAGATCCCGCAGAGTGCTGGACACTAGCACCTCGTTCGCGCCTGCCAGGGCGCTCACCCGTGCCCCGATGTGCACCGCGATCCCGCCGATGTCATCGCCACGGACCTCACACTCGCCGGTGTGCAGACCCGCGCGCACCTCGATGTCCAACGCCTGCACGGCGTCGCGAATCGCCACGGCGCAGCGGATCGCTCGCTGCGGGCCGTCGAACATCGCCAGGAAGCCATCACCCGAGGTGTTCACCTCACGGCCCCGAAACCGGGCGAGCTGCGCTCGGACAATCGCGTCATGTGCGTCAAGCAACGCATGCC
>JBKPSU010000121.1:0-29100 GCA_046735135.1 Actinomycetota bacterium | reverse complement strand
GTCGACGTTGGTCTGCGGCGTGACCGCCACGAATCGGTACTCCGAACGCAGGTGTGTCAGGTCGATTCGGGCACCGGCGAAGATCGAGACGCCCGGCGCCCGGTGGGCGTGCGCAAGCACCTCGTCGGCGAGGCCGCGGGCGTCTAGCACCTCAAGCGTTCGGGCCATCGTCGCAAAGGCGCGAGTGGACGGGTTCATCTCGGGCCAGCGTTCGAGGACCACCACCGAGCGGCCGCACCGGGCCAGATCGCCTGCCGCGGTGAGGCCGGCCGGGCCGGCACCGACGACGAGGACGTCAACATTGCCTGAGGGACTCACGGTTACACCGCCGGAGTTTCGTTGGCCGGTTCGGGTACCACCGGCGGATGTCATCAGGTGTCGACGTCGTATCCGGCTGCCCGCAGACCGGCGACGTTGTCGCTGTTGGCCTTGGTGAGCCCTTCCTTGGTCAGCCCGTTGAACTGGGAAAAGTCGGCCGATCCGTAGTCGACGGCGTCGGGGTGCAGCCCGATCTGGATAGCGGTGACGGTCATCGCGCCTCCTTCAGTTCAACGCTTGTTGAACTGACGTTAGGCCGAGCCCATGACGGTGTCAACAGTTGTTGAATACACTGGCGCCATGGCTTCGAGGACGAGGGATCCGGCCGCCACGAAGGCGGCGATCCTTGCCGCTGCCCGCATGCAATTCGGACAGAGCGGTTTCGAGAAGACAACGATCCGGTCGGTTGCTTCGGCCGCCGCTGTGGACCCGGCCCTGGTGATGCATTACTTCGGCAACAAGGACGGTCTCTTCGCTGCGGTGTCGCGCCTCGACATCTCGCCGCCGGATCTGTCGGGCGTGCCGCCCGAGGATGTCGCCGAGGTGATGCTGCCGTTGTTCGTCGAGGTATGGGGACCCGACGGGCCGTTTCTGCCGCTGCTGCGGGCCGCGTCGTCGAGCCAGACGGCGGCCGACGCACTCCTGGACGTCTTCGCCCGACAGGTCGCGCCTGCGTTGGCCGATGTGGCGATCGACAGGCCGGCCGAGCGGGCCGCACTCATCGGCGCGCACCTACTCGGCGTCGCCGTCGCGCGCTACATCATCGGGATCCCGCCGCTTGTCAACATGGATGACAAGGACCTGGCGCAATGGCTCAAACCCGTTCTGACGCACTATCTCACGGACCCGGCGCCGACCAGCCTGCGATAGTGGCCCCAGTCCCCGCGAAATAGCATTCCTGGCTGTGATTTCGCCGAGATAACGACCAGGAATGCTATTTCGCGGAGCATCTACGAGGAGTTCAGGTCGGACTCTGAGAAGACGGCGATCGAGTTGCCGGTCTCGAGCATGACGATTGGGATGTGCCGGGTCGTCGACCTCTGGTACGCCAGGTAGGGCGGGTACACCGAGACCATGAAGTCCCAGACCCTGTGGCGCTCTTCGTCTTCGGGCTCGCGCCAGGTCGCCTGGAACGCCTGCGTGGCGATCTGCACGTCGACGTGCTGACTGGCGCGCAGGTTGAGATACCACTCGGGATGGTGATCCGACCCGCCCTTGGACCCGACGATGACGACCTCGCCGCCGATGTCGCCGTATATCAGCGGCTTGATGATCGTTCGTCCCGACTTGCGTCCCTTGAGCCTGATCAGGCAGTGGGTGGTGAAGGCGTGGCCACCGATCTCCCTGATGTCCATGATGTGGCCCTCTGTGCCGCCCGAGCGCAGGTAGATCTCGCGGTGCCTGGCCATCCAGTCGAGTCGCTCTTGGCGGATGGCTGCGGCTGAGTCATTGCTCATGGCACCATCTTGCCTGTGACCGAGGGATCCGCCCCAGCGATTACTGGGATACATCACCTTTCCGTGACCGTCTGCGACATCGAAGCCAGCGTGGCCTGGTATCAACGGGTGTTCCGGGCGGAGCGAGTGCCGATGACGTTTCCCCATTACGAATGCGAAGACACCGGGTACGGTGTGCTGCTCCTCGAGCCGCGATCGGGGCTGGCCATCGGGCTGCACGCGAATACCGGCAACAAAGGCGAGCGGTTCGACGAGTGTCGAACCGGGTTGGATCATGCGGGCTTCAATGTGACCGGTCGCGAGGAGATGGAGTCATGGGTGGCGTGGCTCGACGCGCTCGGCGTCGAACACTCGGGCATCAGAACCGGAGACGTGCCATTTCCCTACGCGACACTGGTTTTCCGCGATCCGGACAACATCCAGCTGGAGCTTTTCGCGATCCTGTGACCCTCGGTCAGGCGTCGAAGTCGGTACCGGCCGAGAGCTGTTCCCACGCTGCGATTTCGTTCGCACGCCCATCGGCGATGTAGCGGTAGGCGGCGAGGGCATCGGGACCCAGGAGCAGGAACCCGGGCGGGTCGCCCGAGTCGACCGCCGTGATGATCGCCGCGGCGGCCTTGGCCGGATCACCGGCCTGGTTGCCGTCCATGGTGTCGTTCTCCTTGCGACGCTGACCCGCGGTGTCCGCGTAGTCGTCGATCACCGCCGCGGACTGGGTCAACGAACGCCCGGCGAAGTCGGTGCGGAAGGCGCCCGGCTCGACCGCGGTGACCGAGATACCAAGGGGGGCAAGCTCTCCGCGCAGTGCGCCGCTCATCCCTTCGATCGCCGCTTTCACCGCGGCGTAATATCCGGACCCCACCGGGGTCAACTGCGCGCCGATGGACGAGATGTTCACGATCGCGCCGGACCGGCGAGCGCGCATGCCGGGAAGGACGGCCTTGATCATCGCGACCGCGCCGAAGAAGTGCGTGTCGAACAGGGTGCGAACATCGGCGTCGTCCCCCTCCTCGACCGCGGCGCGGTAGCCGTAGCCTGCGTTGTTGACCAGCACGTCCACCCCGCCGAACCGCTCCTCGGCCTGCCGCGCGGCTGAAGCGACCTGTTGCGGGTCGGTGACGTCAAGCGCGACAGCGAGTACGCGGTCGGGCGCGATGTCCACCAGGTCGGCCACTTTCGCGACATCTCGTGCCGACACGACCGCGTTGTGACCCGCGCCGATGACGGCTTCGGCGAGTGCGCGGCCCAGTCCGGTCGAACAGCCGGTGATCAGCCATGTGGACACGTCGGGTGCTCCTTGTCAGAGAATGTCGGTGATCTCGTTCTTCAGGGTCTCAGCCTGAGTGCCGAAGACGGCCTGAACGCTGTTGCCGACCTCCACGACGCCAGCGGCCCCAAGGCTTTTCAGGCGGGCCTGGTCGACCTTGTCCTTATCGGCGACCTCCATGCGCAGCCGGGTGATGCACGCGTCCACGTTCACCAGGTTCTCCCGACCGCCGAATGCGGCGATCACCTGCTCGGCCCTGCTGTCGGTCGCGACCGGCGCGGTCGCGGTGGCCAAGCCGCCGCCGCCCGTCATGATGGCAGTGGACGATCCCGCGCCCTCACCGAGATTGGCCTCCTCCTCCGCCTCGAATTCTGATTCTGGTTCCCGCCCGGGAGTGCGCATGTTCCACTTCGTGATCGCAAACCGGAACAGGAGGTAGTACACGACGAAGAAGACGACACCCATGCCGATGAGCAGCGGGATGTTCTTCGCGGCGGGCGCGCCGCCCCACAGAATGAGGTCGATCAGCCCGGCGGAGAACGAGAAGCCCAGATGGATGTCGAGCAGGTACGCGATCGCCAGCGAGAGACCCGTCAGCAGGGCGTGCACGATGTACAGCGGGAACGCGACGAACATGAACGCGAACTCGAGTGGTTCGGTCACGCCGGTCAGGAACGCCGTCAGCGCAGCCGCCGACAGGATGCCGAACGCGACCTTGCGCTGCTTCTTGTTCGCCACGTGAATCATGGCGAGCGCCGCGGCGGGCAGCCCGAACATCAGGATCGGGTAGAACCCGGAGGTGAGGAGCCCGGCGGACGGGTCTCCTGCGGCGAACCGGGTGAGTTCTCCGGTCACCGCCTTTCCGCCACCCGGGGGTTGATAGTCGCCGTAGAGGAACCAGATGTAGGAGTTCGGGATGTGATGCAGGCCGAGCGGAATCAGCATCCGGTTCGCGAACCCGTAGACGAAGGCGCCGAGGGCGCCCGAGCCGCCGATGAACTTGCCGAGCCCGGTCAGCCCGGCATCGAAGATCGGGTAGAAGTAGCTCATCGCGAACCCGAGCAACAGGCAGGTCACCGACACCACGATCGGGACGAACCGCCTGCCGCCGAAGAATCCCAGGTAGGACGGCAGCTGGATGGTGTGATACCGGTCGAACAGCCACGCGCTGAGCAAGCCGACGATGATTCCGGCCAGCACGCTGTAGTTGATCAGGGCCTGGTCGCCGTTCTTGTCGACCTGGCCGGCGAGCACGATCGGCGACATGGTCTTGAAGACGGCCTGTACCACCAGGTAGCCGACGACGGCGGCCAGCGCAGTCGAACCGTCGGCCTTCTTGGCGAATCCGATCGCGACGCCGACGGCGAACAGCAGCGGAAGATTGTCGAAGATGGCGCCACCTGCGGCGCTCATCGCCTGGAAGAACGGTCCGATGACGGGGGCCTTGATCTTGCCCAACAGGTCGTCCTGTCCAAGTCTGAGCAGGATTCCCGCCGCGGGCAGCACGGCGATCGGCAGCATGAGGCTCTTGCCCAGTCGCTGCAACTGCGCAAAGCCCGGAATGCGCATGCCTGACTTTTGCTGGACCGCTTGAGGTTTCGCTGTGTCACTCACTGCCGGTCACCCTTCTGTGCGCCCAAACACCACCGCCGCCGAAGCTGAGCGGAAGCCTAGACCAGAACGCGTGAACTTGAGACCGTGTTTCGGGCAGACTCGTATTGTTTGGGTCGTGAGCAAGACCCTGGTCCTGGCCCCCGTAGCGGGCCGCGCAGTCGCGCTCGAGGACGTACCCGATCCGGTGTTTTCCCAGGGCATGGTGGGCTACGGCGCCGCCGTCGACCCGCCACACGGTGTGATCGAAGCGGTGGCTCCGGTCAGCGGCAAACTGCTGAAACTCATGCCGCATGCCTACATCGTGATGACACCCGAGAACGTGGGCGTCCTCGTTCACCTCGGGCTGGACACCGTCGCGCTGAAGGGCGAGGGGTTCTCGACACACGCCACCCAGGGCGACGACGTCACCGCGGGTCAGGTCATCATCACCTACGACGTCCCTGCCATCGTGGCCAAGGGCCTCAATCCCATCGTTCCCGTCGTGGTCATGGACGAGCGGGAGCAGGGCAACATCGTTCCTGCCGACGCGGTCGCCGCTGGCGCCGATATCGACTCGGGCGCAGACCTTTTCACCGCGAATAAATAATGGAAGTCGTCATCCTGGCCGACGTCAAGGAGATCGGCAGTGTTGCCGCCGACGCGATCGGCGCGCTGTTGGACCGCAAACCCGACGCGGTGCTCGGCCTTGCCACCGGCTCGTCCCCGCTGGCGATCTACGACGAGCTCGCGGCGCGATACGAGGCAGGACGGATCTCATTCCGGCAGGCCCGCGCCTTCACCCTCGACGAGTATGTCGGCCTGCCAGCCGACCATCCGCAGCGCTACCGGACGGTGATCGACGAGGTGTTCGTGTCCCGGGTGGATTTCGTTCCGGGCGCCGTCGAAGGTCCCGACGGGCTGGCCACCGACATCCCTTCCGCATGCGCGGCATACGAGAATGCGATCCGCGCAGCGGGCGGTGTCGACCTGCAGATCCTCGGCATCGGCACCGACGGGCACATCGCGTTCAACGAGCCGGGGTCCTCGCTGGCGTCGCGAACCCGGATCAAAACGCTGACCAGGCAGACCCGCATCGACAACGCTCGCTTCTTCGGCGACGACGTCGAGGCCGTGCCGACCCACTGCCTGACCCAGGGATTGGCCACGATCATGGAGGCCCGCCACGTGATCCTGGTGGCCACCGGCCGCGGCAAGGCCGAAGCCGTCCACCATCTCACCGAGGGCGCGGTCAGCGCGCTGTGGCCCGCGACCATCCTGCAGCATCATCCGCACGCCACCGTGTTGCTCGACGAGGCCGCGGGCCGCCGGTTGCAGCTGATCGACTATTACCGTGAGACCTACCGCTCCAAGCCGGAATGGCAGGGTATCTGAGGCGGGGCCATGCTGATCACCGCCGACACCCTGCTGACGGGCCGAGAACTGTTGCGGCCCGGGTGGATTGAGGTATCAGGCGCCAACGTCTACGCAATCGGGGCCGGCGCACCGCCCGAGGCCGTGGATCGCGATCTCGGCGCGGTGACGGTGGTTCCAGGCTTCGTCGACACGCACCTGCACGGCGGGGGAGGGGCGAACTTCTCCGCCGGAATACCGGCCGAGACCGAAACGGCGGTTGAATTTCACCGCAGGCATGGCACCACGACGCTCGTCGCATCCCTGGTCACCGCCGAACGTGTTGAACTGCTGCGTCAGGTCGGCGAGCTGGCGCACGACGTTCGCGGCGCCCTGTTCGACGGGATCCATCTGGAGGGCCCGTGGCTGTCCACGAAGCGATGTGGTGCCCACCAGCCGACGCTGATGAGGGATCCGGATCCGGCGGAGATCGAGCGAGTCCTCGAGGTAGGTAGGGGAACCGTCCGCATGGTCACCATCGCACCGGAACGTGACGGCGCCCTCGCGGCGATCCGCCAGCTCGTCGATGCCGGCGTGGTGGCCGCGGTCGGCCACACGGAGGCGACATACGCACAGACGCGCGCAGCCATCGACGCGGGCGCGACGGTGGCGACGCACTTGTTCAACGCAATGCGCCCGATCAACACCCGCGAACCGGGACCGGTGATCGCGCTGCTCGAAGACCCGAGGGTGACAGTCGAACTGATCACGGACGGCGTGCATGTCGATCCCGCGCTGTATCGCCATGTCTGCCGCAGCGCAGGGCCGGACCGCGTGTCGCTGGTGACCGACGCGATGGCGGCCGCCGGAATGTCCGACGGCCGTTATTGGCTTGGCCCCTTGGAGGTGAATGTCGTCGATGGGGTGGCGCGCGTTGCGGGAAAGGACACGATCGCAGGCAGCACCGCGACCATGGACCATCAGTTCCGGTTCGCCGTCGAGAACTGCGGGTTGCCCCGCGACGACGCATTGCTGACTGCAGTGCGGCAGACGTCGATCAATCCCAGCCGAGCGCTGGGGCTGCCCGCCGGAGAACTCGTCCCAGGGTCCCTCGCCGACTTTGTCGTCCTGGACGACGACCTCGTCGTTACGGGCGTGATGCGCAGCGGGTCCTGGGTCGTTGAACCGGGAATTGCCTAGGGTTGCATCGTGGACCTGCTACTCGGTATCGACATGGGAACGGGAAGCACCAAGGGGCTTCTGGTCGACCCGTCCGGTTCCGTTATTGCATCGGAGTCGGTGTCGCATGCGATGCAACTGCCGCGGCCCGGTTGGGCGGAAGTCGATGCCGAGGCGCTGTGGTGGCGCGAGATATGTGACATCGGCCGGGCGCTGACTGCGCAGATGCCGACCGGTTCGACCATCGCCGGAATGGGTGTGAGCGGGGTCGGTCCGTGTCTCGTGCTGTGCGATGACGACCTACGACCGTTGCGGCCCGCCATCCTGTACGGCATCGACACCCGATCATCGGCCGAGATCGACCTGTTGACTGAGGAATTCGGCGCCGATGCGATCGTCGAGCAGGCGGGCACGGTGCTGTCCAGCCAAGCGGTCGGGCCGAAGCTGGAGTGGGTGCGACGGCAAGAACCCGACGTGTTCGAACGGGCCACGCGGTGGTACGGCTCGAATTCCTACATCACGGCCAAGCTCACCGGCGAGTATGTGATGGACCACCACACCGCAAGCCAGTGCGACCCACTGTATGCCACCCGCCGCTTCGACTGGAATACCCAATGGGCACAGCGGATTTGCGGGCATCTGCCTCTTCCGAAGCTGATGTGGCCCAGCGATGTCATCGGCGCGGTGACCGCGACGGCCGCGGCGGCGACCGGGGTACCGGTGGGCACGCCGGTGATCGCGGGCACCGTGGACGCATACGCGGAAGCGTTCTCGGTCGGCGTTCGGCAACCCGGCGATCGGATGCTGATGTATGGCTCGACCATGTTCCTGGTCCAGATCATCGACACGTTCTTCACCGATCCCGCGCTGTGGACGACGGCGGGTGTGGAGCGCGGCACCCTGGCTCTCGCCGCGGGCACGTCGACGGCGGGCAGCCTCGTCGGATGGTTGCAGGCAGTCACCGGCGACGCGCCGTTCGAGACCCTGATCGCCGAGGCGGAGGCGGTGGCGCCGGGTAGCGACGGGTTGGTGATGCTGCCCTACTTTGCGGGCGAGCGCACACCCGTCTTCGACCCCGATGCACGCGGTGTCTTTGCCGGACTCACGCTGCGGCACGGCCGCGGACACCTGTTTCGCGCTGTTTACGAGGGCATTTCGTACGGGGTGAGGCAGATACTCGAGAAGTTCGACGCGGCGCAGGGTGCGACGCGCACCGTGGCGGTCGGTGGTGGCCTGCGCAGTCCGTTGTGGGTGCAGACGCTGACCGACATCACCGGCAGCGAACAGCTCATCCCGGAGCAGGCCATCGGTGCCAGCTACGGAGATGCGCTGCTTGCGGCGATCGGCGTCGGTCTGGTGCCGCCGGATACCGACTGGACCAAGATCGCCTCGGAGCTCACCCCCAACCCCGCCAACCGCGGCCATTACGACGAGCTCTACCGGGCATGGCGTGAGCTGTACCCCGGCACAAAGGATTTGGTTCACCAACTGGTGGCTGCCGACCGGACGAAGGAGGGCCGCCATGGCCGATGACCTTGCCTCTGGTTTTCAGAGCGTCGACCGCGCTTCGGATTTCGAAGTGTTCTCGAGCTGCCTGACGCTGATCGACTCGCTGCCGTTCTTCGCCGAATGCAAGCGCGACAGCTACGACCTGCTCGGCGCCATTCCAGGCCACCGGATCCTGGAGGTCGGGTGTGGGCTCGGCGACGACGCCGCGGCGTTGGCCAGACGCGTCGCCCCTGGCGGGGCGGTCGTGGCCGTCGACGGGAGCCAGGCGATGGTCGATGCCGCACACGAGCGCCACCGTGATGTCGCCGGCCTGTCGTTCGAGCTGGCCGATGCCACCGAACTACCCTTCGAGGACGCCAGTTTCGATGCGTGCCGGATCGACAGGGTGTTGCAGCACATCGCTGATCCAGCACGCGCCATCGCCGAGATGGTCCGGGTGCTTCGTCCCGACGGGATGCTGGTGGCCTTCGACAATGACTGGGAGACACTGACAGTCGACTCCGCCGACCGCACCGTGACGCGCACGATCATGAACACCTGGTGCGACCGCTTCCCCTCGGGCTGGATCGGCCGCAGGCTCGTCCCGCTGTTCCTTCAGACAGGTCTTCGCGACGTCGACACTCAACCGAAGACATGTGTGCTGCGTGAGCTGGACATCGCAGACCGGGTCTTCAGTTATTTCTCCACGGCCGAGCGACTGGTGCAGGACGGGGTGGTCAGTCGAGCGGACCTCGACCGGTGGTCCGACGAACTGCGGGCGGCCGACGCCGAGGGACAGTTCTTTACTTCGTATACCGGGTTCCTGGTGTCCGGCCGGCGCGATCACCTGTGAACCCCCGCACGACGTGGCTGCGCACGAACCGACGTCATTTCCGCTGTGGCACCTGATCACGGATGGGTGGCGAGGAACGTTTCGTGTGACAGGCCGGCGCAGAGTTCGTCGACGTCGAAAGGCCGGTCTAGAAGCGCATGTAGCGCCTCGCGATCGGTGAGAAGGCTGATCTCGAAAGTCTGTCGTGCGAGCAGTCGGCCTATCCATGGGTAGAGGCGGCGCATGATCGCCCGCTCCGCGGCTGTGCAGCGCGCGGCGCAGTAGCCCACATGACCCACTTCATCGGTGAGGATCTCGCTATAGAGCCGTTCGATCCGCGCGGCAACCTCGGGTTCGTCGGCGAACAGCTCGACTCCGATACCACGAAGCTGGTGAAACATGATGCAGCCAGCCATCTCTGCTGCGCCTACGAACATGAAACTCGGCCGCTCGGGCAGGAACACCGCCGTCTTGACGAATTGCCGCATCACGAACGGCGGTGCGACAACTTGGAACGGCAGGTCGAAGATGTCCAACACATAGGCCAGCAGGCGCGTGTGGTAATGCTCTTCGAGTTCCATGTACACGCGCTCCGGGGGCACGTCGTCACCGCTGTTGTGTCCGTATGTTTCTCCGAGGCCGACACCGAACCTCTCCGCTTGGTTCAGCTTGGCGGTCGCGAGGAGAAACAACACCCTCCGGTCGATACCGGCCTCTGGTCGCCTGCGCCGTAGGTTGTGTGCGAACTCGCGGGGGTCGACGAGATGTTTGGAACGCACAGGATCAGCCTCCAGCGCAGCGAAGAACTCCTCCCGGCTCGTCAACCGGCGATTGAGCAGGTCGGCGTCGCCGTCACGGCGAGCCAGGTAGTCGCGGTAGCCATCGATACCAGTCGTGTTCATCGGGTCTCCATTCCTCGGACGATCGTCGTCACGTAGTGGTCCAATATCGCCGCGCGGCCCTCGGGTCCTGCCGTTGCGAGCAATGCGAACAGCCCAGTCATGAAGATCACGCCGAGTTCACCCGCATCTGCGTCCTGGTGCACCTGACCGCCAGCCTGCGCGTCAGCAATCGCCGCGATCACGAATTCGGCCAGCGGATGCTCACGCAACTCGTCATCAAGCGGTCGCGTCGGAGAGAAATGCAACCCCAACATATCGCGAAACGTCTTTGGTCCCAACCGGTTCTCTGCATCGAGTACATGCCGAACCAGCCGCGCCAGCAATGAGGCAAGGTCAGTCGGTCGCTTCTTCGTCGATTTCAGGTTGGCGACGATTTCGGCCTCTTCCGATCGCTCCAACTCGGCGATTACGTGCTCCTTGGTCGGAAAGTGGAAATAGAACGTTCCCCTGGCCACGCCTGCTGCGGCAACGATCGCGCTGACGTCTGCCGCCGCCAACCCGGTGCGACCGATCTCGGCCATTGCGGCATCGAATATCCGGGCGCGCGTCTCGAGGCGCTGCGTTTCGCGCGTTCCTGTCGTCGGTGCGCTGTCGTCGCTTGCGGAAACGGTCGACATATGGCCACCGTAGGACCGCTCGCTGACATTTGTCAATGACGGTCGTCAATGGACCGGCATGACTTTCGACCCGTTGTCTTCGCTAACGCGACCGCCCTGCGCGCTCACCTGTGAATCCCCGCACGACGTGGCTGCGCACGAAATCGGTGACGACCTTTTCGTCTTCCATGTCCAGTGTCGCCGACGGCGTGCCGAACAATGAGAAGAGCATTCGCGCGTACCACTCGCCTGCAGCCGCAACATCGAGATCCTTGCGCACTTCGCCCGTCAACTTTGCCGCGGTGAGATAAGGAGCGAGGAACTCGGAGCATTCGCGCAGCAGCACCGCAGCGTTCTTGGTGAGCAGCAGGCTCACTTCGTCTGCGTCGAAGTACTTCTCGGGCCCCATGAACCTGCGGGCCGTGGTGACAAACACCGCGGCCAGGGTCAGCTTGTCCTCCAGGGTTTCACCCTTGCCCATCGCCTTGGTCATCTCGCGATAGAACTTCTGCGACGAATGCTCGGCGCACGCTTCGACGATCTCGGCCTTGTCGCGGAAGTACTCGTACACCGTGCTTCGCGAGACGTCGGCCGCCCGTGCGATGTCGACGACCGTCGTCTTGTCCAGCCCATGCCTGCCAAAGCAGGTGACGGCAGAGGAGATGATGAGTTCGCGCGTATCGGTGGCGGTCGTTTCGATGGTCATGACGGCGCAAGGATGAGTGCGCTCGTGGGCACCCCGGTGCCGGAGGTGACGAGCACGTGTTCGACGTCGTCGACCTGGTTGTGCGAGGTCCCACGCACCTGCCGAACACCCTCGGTGATGCCGTTCATGCCGTGGATGTAGGCCTCGCCGAGCAGGCCGCCGTTCGTGTTGATGGGCAGTGTTCCCCCGAGTGAGAGGTTCTCGACCGTCGCGAAGTCCTTCGCCTCTCCGCGCCCGCAGAAGCCAAGCTCTTCGAGTTGGGCGAACACGAACGGCGTGAAGTGGTCGTAGAGAAACGCCGTCTGGATGTCGGCCGGCTTGAGACCCGAGTCGCGCCAGAGCTTTTCGGCCACAACGCCCATCTCGGGCAGTCCGGTGATGTCGTTGCGGTAGTAGCTCGTCATCATTTCGCCTTCGGCGGCCGCGCCCTGCACGGCAGCCGTGATGATCGCGGGCGGTTGACGGAGGTCACGGGCACGCTCCGCGGTGGTGACGACCAGTGCGACGCCGCCGTCACTCTCCTGGCAGCAGTCGAGCAAACGCAGGACGGGTTCGATGACCCACCGCGACTTCTGGTGGTCCTCAAGGGTGATGGGCCGTTGGTAGAACCAGGCGTCGGGGTTGCGCGCCGCGTTGGCACGGTCGACGACGGAGATCCTGCCGAAGTCCTCGTTGGTGACACCGTAGGTCGACATGTATCGCTGGGCGTGCAGCGCCACCCACGCCGCGGGGGTGAGAAGGCCGAACGGCGCGTAGTTCGCCATGAACAGCGGGGTCTCGGCAGTCGCCCGAGATGTGGCGCCACCGAACCGGAAGCCGGACCGCTCGTTGAACGCGCGATAGCATACGACGGCGTTGGCGGTTCCCGTCGCCACAGCCATCGCGGCCTGCAGCACCGTGCCCGCCGCCGCCCCGCCGCCATGATGTACGCGGCTGAAGAATGTCAGGTCGCCGATGCCGACGTTGCGGGCTATCTCGATTTCGTCGCTCGAGTCCATCGTGAAGGTGACCATGCCGTCGACCTCGCTGGGCCGAAGACCGGCATCGTCGATCGCGGCTTTGACTGCCTCGCAGGCGAGTTGGAGCTCACTGCGGCCCGACTCCTTGGAGAATTCGGTCTGGCCGATGCCCGCGATGGCGGTCTTGCCGCAGAGTGGACTCATGCAGCCCGGTCCTCGAGCAGGCTGACGGTCGCCGTCCCCGACACATGGTCACCAAGGCTGTTGCTGCCCTTGAACACGACCTCGATGAGCCCTTCGCCATCGTCACCTTCGGACTTTCCGGTCACGTTTCCGGTGAAGTGGAGCGGATCGTTTGGAAACGCGGGCACGCCCAACCGAATCGCCAGTTTCTTGACCATCGCCTCCGGGCCGGCCCAGTCGGTCAGGAAGCGCACGCACAACCCGTTGGTGGTGAGGATGTTCATGAACATGTTGGGCGATCCTTGCTTCTTGGCGAATTCGGGATCGTGATGCACAGGCATGAAGTCTCGCGATGCGATCGCGCCTGCCACGATCACCGTCGCGGTGACCGGAATCTCGAGGGGGGCGACGTCGTCGCCGACGTTGATGTCGTGCCAGTCAAGGGTCGTGGTGTGAGATGTCGACACGGTCACAATGGTCGTTCCTCTCCGTTTGCATACGCGGTGCCGAGGCGCGCCAACTGCGCCGAGGCCGAACCGAGTGCCAGCTCGTTGTGCTTGGCCCACAGGAAATACCGGAACAGGGGATAGGTGGTGTCGATGCCGATGCCGCCGTGCACCTGCTGCGCTGTCGCTGCGACGCGGGCACCGGCCTCGGCCGCCCAGAACTTTGCGATGGCGGCCTCCCGACCAGAAGGTCGGTCCTGACCGAGCAGCCAGGCGGCCTGCCACATGGTCCACCGGATTGCCTCGACGTCGATGAACGCATCGGCCATCCGCTGCTGTACCGCCTGAAAACTGCCGATCGGCCTGCCGAACTGCTCGCGTTCGGTGGTGTAGGACGCGGCGATGCGCAGCGCGCGCTCGGTCACGCCGAGCTGGATCGCACACAGCCCGACCAGCGCACGGGCGTACAGCGAATCGATTATCTCTGCACCATCGCAGTGGAGCCGATCGGCATCGGAAACCACTGCGCCACTGAGGGTTACATCGGCGTGCGGCTCACCGTTGGTCGTCACGACGGGCGCGATCTGGACCCCTTCGCCATTTGCATCGAGCAGGAAAACGCCGACCGCACCGTCTTCCTGCGCCGCGGGGATCAGGACCGTGTGGGCGATCTGCGCCGCGGGTACGAGTTCCTTGGCTCCGTCGAGGCGCCAAGAATCGTCGTCGCGGCGGGCGGTGGTCGCGGGTCTGGTCGGGTCTGACCGACCGGGCTCCAACAACCCCGCTGTGAGCAGGCAGTCTCCACTGACCACGGCCGGAAGGTATCGCTGCCGCTGGCTGCCGTCGCCGTAGCGCGCAATGGTGTCGGCGCCGAGCAGAAGGGTGGCGTAGACCGGCACCGGCGCGACACTCCAACCCACTTCGGAGAGCAGCAGCGCCAGCTCGAGGAAACCCTGACCGCTGCCGCCGACGTCCTCGGACAATGCGATTCCGAGAAGGTCGGCGTTGGCGAGTTCACGCCACAGCGCGGTATCAAAGCGTGCCTCGCCTGCTTCGAGCTCGGTGAGATGTTGCGGAGTCGCCCGATGTTCGAGGAGTTGCCGCGCGACCTTGGCGATCGTCTCCTGCTCTTCGGTGAAGGTGAAGTCCATTATCGGACCGGCCGGAACTGATGCAGGACAACGTCTTTGCCGTCGAGGGTGTCGAACGTCTGGTAGAAGACCTCGACTGGCATGCCGACTTCCACGTCCTCGGGCGCGATGTCGCAGAGATTCGACACCAACCGCACCCCCTCCCCGAGTTCGACGAGCGCGACGATGTAGGGGTACTCCATCAACGGCATCGGGGGATGCTGCGGCATCACGTAGCTGTACACCGTCCCGCGGCCGCTTGACTCGACGGTGTCCCACTCGAGTGAGTTGCAGGCCGGGCACATCGGACGGGGCGGCTGGCGTAACTCTTGGCACCCTGTGCATCGTTGGATGAGCAGTTTGTGGTCGCGCACCCCGTTCCAGAAGAATTCGCTGTCGGGGCTGACGGTCGGTGCCAGTCTGGTCGCCATCAGTCCCCAGCCGTTCCGGCGGGGGCCCTGTTGGCCTTGAATCGGAACACCCGGAACCGTTGCCTGCCGAGCACCTCACCGTTCTGGTCGGTGTAGGTCGACAGCCAGGTGATGAAATATCCGGTGCCCAACGAGGTCTTCTTCTCGTCGGAGATGTCCTCGAAAACCTGTGTCGCGGAGATGACATCGCCGAGGCGGGGATAGCGTTCGATCTCGAACTCGGAGTTGGTGGCCACAATGCCGGTGTAGCCGGCTTCTTCGATGAACGTCGCCGGGTTTTTGCCCATCTCCATGGGAACACCGCCGCGTTCGGCGATGCCCTCGATCTTGGGCGCGGGCATGGTCCACGCCTGCAGCATGACCGGTGGGGACACGATGCCGCCGAACCTCGACCTCTCGGCGAACTCCGGATCGAGATAGACGGGGTTCATGTCGCCGAGTGCGTGGGCCCAGTGCCGGATCATCGGCTGGTTCACAGGGTCCGGTGCGACCGTCGCCTTGCCGGATCCGCCTGTCGGCTTGCCGATGAGCGCGTCCAGCTTCTCGCGGAACTCGGACTTGTCGTCTGTGCCTGTCGTTTCCTCGCGCAAGCGTTCGTCAGTCACTTGTCATGCCCCTTTCTGTGTCGCCCGCAGATCCCGTGGCGCACGGGGCATGAAGAGCCCCGCCATCGCGATGATGTCGCGCTGAAGCTCATTGGCGCCGCCGCCAAACGTGTTGATCACCGCGACCCGGTAGGCCGATTCCAGCGCGCCGCGCAGCGGTGCGTCCTCA
Source organism: Actinomycetota bacterium (assembly GCA_046735135.1). GTDB lineage: Bacteria > Actinomycetota > Actinomycetes > Mycobacteriales > Mycobacteriaceae > Mycobacterium. The sequence goes on along the minus strand of JBKPSU010000121.1, from coordinate 13,489 downwards.
CCCTTTCTGACGCCCGCGCGGTCCAGCACCTCGAGCAGTTCGCGGGCCACCTGCTGCGTCAGCTCAGTGCCGAAGACCTTGACCGCCGACGCCTCACCCATGCCGAGCGTGCCCTTTGTCATCGCGGCATTGACGCGCAGGTTCATGATCTTGTAGGCCGCAACCTGCGCCTCGACGCGAGCCAGTGCCTGTTGCACCCACGGTTGGTCGACGACGCGACGGCCGTCGAATTCTGTCGTTTGTGCCCATTTCAGCGTCTTCTCGAACAACGGCTCGAGCGCTCCCATGTTGCCCAACGCGGCGCGCTCGAAGTTCAGTTGCGTCGTGATCAACCGCCAACCTTCGTTCTCACCCGCGACGATCGAGCTGGCGGGCACGCGCACATCGTCGTAGAACGTGTAGAAGGTGGACACACCCGGCATGGTGTGCAACGGCTTCCACGAGAAACCGGGCGACGACGTGGGCACGATGAATATCGAAATACCCTTGTGCTTCTTGACATTGGGATCGGTGCGCGCCGCGAGCCAGATGTAGTCGGCATACGCCGCGCCGCTGGTGAACATCTTCTGGCCGTTGATGACGAAGTCGTCGCCGTCGCGTACGGCCGAGGTCCGCAATGACGCCAGATCGCTGCCCGCCGACGGCTCGGAATAGCCGATCGCGAACTCGACAGTGCCTGACAGGATCGCGGGCAGGAATTTCTGCTTCTGCTCGTCGGTGCCAGAGTGGGCGAGAGTGGGTCCGACCGTGTTGAGGGTCACCAGCGGGATCGGCGCGTTGACCCGTTGTGCCTCCTCGAAGAAGATGAACTGCTCGAGCGCGGTAAACCCCCGGCCGCCATACTCTTTCGGCCAGCCGACGCCGAGCAGATTTGCGGCGCCGAGAGCGCGAACGCACTCCTTCACCGCGTCACCGCCCTCCATGCGGTCTGCGACTGCGGCGATCCGTTCAGGCGTCATCACCTTTTCGAGCGCGTCGCGGATTTCGGAGCGCAACTGCTTCTGTTCGGGCGTGAAGTCAAGATACACGCTCAGTTCCCCGATCCGAGTCGTACCGGCATCCGCTTGACACCGGGCACCATGGTGGCCCGCATCCGGTCGACGTCGCCGACGAGTTCGACCTCGGGATACCGGCCCAGAAGCACCTCGAAGAAGACGCGTGCTTCGAGCCGGGCCAGTTGAGCGCCGATGCACGAGTGCTCACCGCAGCCGAACGCGATGTGCGGGTTGGGATGCCGGCCGATCTTGAATTCCTCTGCGTCGGAACCGAATATCTCCTCGTCGCGATTGGCGGAGCCATACAGCATCACGACGACGTCGCCCGCACGGATGAGCTGCCCACGGATCTCGACGTCGATGGTTGCGGTGCGCGCCATATGCGTGACCGGCGTGGTCCAGCGCAGCATTTCCTCGACCGCGGCCGGGATCACTGAAGGGTCCTCGACCAGCTGTGCGCACTGGTCTGGATGCTCGATGAGCGCAAGCGTGCCGAGGGCGATCAGGTTGCGGGTCGTTTCGTTACCCGCGACCAGCAGCAGGAAGGCGAAGTTCAGCAGGTCTTCGTCGGACAGCTTCGCCCCGTCGACCTCGGCGGTGGTCAAGACCGACAGCATGTCGTTTCGCGGTTCGGCCCGCCGGGCGGCGATCAGCTGCTGAAAGTAACCGAACAGTTCGCCGACGGCCACCAGTGAATCCATTTCGATCTCGGGGTCGGCGTTTCCGGTACACGCGTCGGACCACCGGCGGAACTGCTCCCAGTCGTCGGGTGGGGCGCCGAGCAGTTCGGCGATCATTCGGGTGGGTAGCGGCGCGGCGAGCTCTTCTGCGAACTCGTGAGTGGATCCGGACCGCACGTCGTGGAGGATTCCGTAGACGATCTCGCGCACTTTCGGCTCCAGGATCGCCACTTGCCTGCGGGTGAATCCGGTGTTGATCAGCTTGCGCAGCTGACGGTGCCGCGGCGGGTCGGTGAAGATGAGGTTGCCCTCCTGCACCGGGTTCGGCATCACGGGGTCGGGAATCGTGATGCCCTTGGCGGAGGAAAACGTGTTCGGGTTTGTCGACACGTACCGGATGTCCTCGTAGCGCAAGAGCGCCCAGAACTTGGTGACGTCGTTCCAGCACACCGGGTCGGAGGCGCGCAGCTCTTTGTATGCCGGGTACGGGTCCCCGATGAAGAAGTCGGGCGAGTGCAAGGGAAATGTAGTGGGCAACCCGGCCTCCCTCGACGCGCCCCGTCGGACATTTAGTTGCAATATGTCTGACTACACTGTGTCTACTTGACACAGATATCCCTGTCAATACTCATGATTGACGGCACCAGTCCGACAGGTGTAAACCATGTGTTGACCCACTGAGCTCGGTGAGGAGCCGGTATGGCCGACCCGCTTCGTCTTGTCGACGACTATCCGCTGTACATCGACGGCGACTGGATCGAGCCGCGTTGCGGCCGCTACGACGACATCTCGCCGACCACAGAAGAGGTGATCGCGCGGGCGCCTGAGGCTGACGTCGCCGATGTCGATGCCGCAATCGGCGCTGCGCGTAATGGCTTCGACGCCGGGCCGTGGGCCACCGCGTCAGCCGAGGAACGCGGTCGGTGTCTCACCCAGCTGGGCAATGCACTGCTGGAGCAGGTCGACGATTTCTTCGCGCTGTCGCAGGTCGAATGGGGCAGCACCGCCAACGAGCGGCTGATGCAAGTCGACGGGCCTGCCTTCATGGCGCTGCAGGCCGGCGAGCTCGCGCCGCAGCTGACCGACAAGCCGATCAACGCGTTTGGGGCTGCGGGCACCACGGTGCTTCGGCATGAGCCGCTCGGCGTCGTATCCGTCCTCACGCCGTGGAACTTCCCGCACAGCCTCAATGTCAGGAAGGTGACCAGTGCACTGGCCGCGGGCAACACCGTGGTACTCAAACCGTCGCCGCTGACACCTCTTGCCGGCCTGGCGTTTGCCCGGATCATCGATCAGCACACCGACATTCCGCCGGGCGTCGTCAACGTCGTCACCCCGAGCGGACTCGAGGCCAGCCGGGTGCTGACCACCGATCCGCGAATCGACATGGTCAGCTTCACCGGCAGCTCGGCGGTCGGGAGGCAGGTGATGGCCGCGGCGGGCGGGACGATGAAACGGATCCTGCTCGAGTGCGGCGGAAAGTCGGCAGCCATCTTCCTCGATGACGTCGAGGTGACCGACGAACTGCTGCAACGGATTCTGCTCGACGGTTGTTCACTGCACTCCGGGCAGGCATGCATCCTGCAGAGCAGGTTGCTGCTCCCCGAAAGTATTCACGACGACGTCGTCAGCAGGCTCGTCGAGGCGGCAGGGACCGTGAGAGTCGGTGACCCCGCTGATCCGGAGGTCCAGATGGGTCCGCTGATCAGCCGCACGCAACTCGACAGGGTTTCCGAGCACGTCGCCGTTGCGCTTGACGACGGCGCCTCGTTGGCGGTGGGGGGCCAACCGCCGGCCGGTCTGGACACCGGTTTCTTCTTCGAGCCGACGATCCTGACCGACGTCGACGCCGACTCGCGGATCGCCCAGGAAGAGGTTTTCGGACCCGTGCTGACCGTGTTCCGCTACAGCGGCGACGACGAGGCGGTCGCGATCGCCAACAACTCCCAATATGGGCTCTCGGGCGCGGTGTGGGGCGGCGACGTCGACCGCGCCGTCGGCGTCGCGCGCCGCGTCCGCACCGGACAGATCGCCGTAAACGGTTGCATCCCTGGCGATGCGCCGTTCGGCGGGTTCAAGCAGAGCGGGCTGGGCCGTGAGGGCGGCGGCCTTCGCGGACTTCACCAGTACATGGAGCCGAAGGCCATCGGAATCCCCGCATGACGGGCGCGCTGACCGGTCTGCGCGTCGTCGAGATCGCCGGTGACATCGCAGGCCCGTATTGCACGAAGCTGCTCGTCGACCTCGGTGCCGACGTCATCAAGGTCGAGCCGCCGTCCGGTGACCCGCTGCGACGGTGGGGCCCGTTTCCCGCTGGTGTCGAGAACCCCGACCGGTCCGGGCTGTTCGAGTATCTCAACGCTGGGAAGCATGGGGCGACAATCGATCTCGACAACGAGGTATCGGCCGTCCGTCCCCATCTCGAGCGGGCGCACCTTCTCGTCGACGGGTTGCCGCCGGGAGCACTGGCAAGCATGGGTCTTGACGAGTCCGCACTTGTGGCGCTACGCCCCGGACTAGTCGTCGTGCGCATCTCCGCCTTCGGTCAGCACGGACCGTTGCGCGACCGCGAAGCGACCCCGCTGACCATGCAGGCGGCGTCGGGATGGGTCAACAACCGCGACCCCGGCCGGCCACCGGTGCAGGCCGGCGCGCGGATCTCCGAGTACGTCGCCGGTGGCTACGGCGCGCTCGGTGCGCTGACCGCGCTACGGAACCGGACCGCCGACGGCGGAATCGTCGAGGTCGACGTATCGGCGCTCGAATCGCTATTGGGGACGCTCCCGTACCCGATGTTGATGGCCGAGCGGATGCGGAAACTGGGGCTGCCGAGAAACGCTCGTGCGGGAGCCATGATGGGAGTCGTCCGTGCCGCCGACGGCTGGATCGGGATCAACTGCCTCACCGGTCAGCACTGGCTCGATGTGTGCGCGATGCTCGGGTTGACCGAATACGCGGAGCATCAGTACGCGATTATGCTGGGCGGTCCGGAACGCTCCGAGTTCTTCGAGAAGGCACAGCCGTGGCTATCGGAGCGAGCGGTGTCCGATCTTGTCGAACTGTGCCAGGCGATGCGTATCCCGGCTTCCCCCGTCAACGACGGATCGACCGTAATCGACTGTCCCCAGTACCGCGATAGGGGGTTCTTCGTGGACGCGGGGGGTGACGATTGGTCGTTTCGGCGGCCGGGCGCCCCGTTTCGGCTGTCGAAGACTCCCGTGCTGCCGGTGCGGCCCGCGCCCCGGCTCGGTGAGGTCTCGGCAACCGTTGCAGCAGAGACGGATCCATCAACCGCACACGCCGCTCCGCACATGCCGTTCTCGGACGTCAAGGTGCTTGACCTGTCCACCTTCTGGGCGGGTGCGTACCTGACGTGCTATCTCGGAGCATTCGGAGCGGAAATCGTGAAGGTCGAGTCCATCCAACGACCCGACGGGCACCGCTATTCGGGTGCATGGGCACACGAGGGCGACCGGTGGTACGAACGCAGCGGGATGTGGCAGGGCACAAACCTGAACAAGCGGGACATCACCCTGGATCTCAGCTCGGACGCGGGCCGCGACCTTGTTCGCAGGCTTGTCCGCGACGCCGATGTCGTCGTCGAGAACTTCTCGCCGCGGGTGATCGAGCAATTCGGGCTGGATTACGAATCGCTGGTCGATCTGAAGCCCGATGTGATCATGGTGCGCATGCCCGGTTACGGCCTAAAGGGGCCGTGGCGCGACTTTGTCGGCTGGGCGGCGAATTTCGAACAGACCTCGGGGATGTCGGCGGCGACGGGCTATGCCGACGGGCCGCCGTGCAATCTGCAGGGCCCCGCCGACCCCATCGTCGGCGTGCATGCCGGGGTCGCGCTTCTTGCCGCACTCGAACACCGCCGCCGCACGGGCGAGGGCCAACTCATCGAGGTGGCGCAGATCGAGGTGGCGGCGTCGGTGGCCGCCGAGCCGGTGATCGAGTATTCGATGAACGGAGTGGTCCGGCCGCGAGAGGGCAACCGGCAACGCGGCTATCTGCAGGGTGTCTATCCGACGGCCGTCGACGGTGAGTGGGTGGCGATCTCCGTTCGCGACGATGCGGATTGGGACGGGCTCGTCAAGGTGATGGGTCGCACCGATCTGCGACGCGGGCTCGGCCATGACGCGTTCGACGAAGCGGTCGCCGGCTGGACGAGGACGCTGCCGCCTGTGGTATTGGTCGATACGCTTACTGCACAAGGCATCCCGGCAGAGCAGGTGCTTACCGCCGACCGCATGTACGACATCGCGCAACTCGACACGCGCGGCTACTACCAGGAACTCGAGCACCCGATCACGGGCGCACACCGCTACCCCGGGTGGCCGTTCCGCATCACGCCGGGACCGGTCAACCACCATCGATACCCGCCCCCGACGCTTGGACAGCACAACGACGAGGTGCTGCGCGGTCTCGGCTTGACCGACAACGAAATCGACGATCTGCGCGAGCGAAAGGTCATCGGCGAGACGGCGCTCAACGCGTAGCGGCCTCGACCTGCGACCAATACCCTTGCTCCCGCTCGGTCAGCTCGTTCGACGTGATCGCGCCGAAAGCCGCCGCATCGCGGGCGAACCGCGCCGCGGCGTCGGGCAGGGCATCGGGTCCTTCGAGCCGGAAGCAGCTCGGCGCAAGGGGGCCGAACAGCAGCGCACGGCGCAGATCAGGCCAATTGTCCAGGTGCGGTTCGACTCCCGCGGCACGGGCGAACATCAGCGCCACCAGATTCATCCGGCTTTTCTGCGACATGCCCCGCCGTGCACGGTAGGCGTCGATCGCCGACCTCTGGTCGGATTCACTGGCGGCGGGAAGCGCGCCACCCCACGTATATGCGATCCATCGGGCCTGAAGTTCCAGCGGCACGAAGTATCCGCCCGATTGGTCCCACATGCCCATGAAGGCCAGGCCGGGCAGGTCCGGGTGGAATGTGTAGCGGTCGGCATCCAAGTGCACCGTATCGATATCGGTGATGGCCCTGATGCCGTCGTCCAAGTACGGCAGGTCGAGTTCGAATCCCGTGCCGAACAGGATTCCGTCGAACTCGCCGGCAGTCCCGTCGGCGAAGGTCACCTTCGCGCCGTCGACCGATGTCATCCACGGCCGCACCGTGATTCGGCCCTCGGCAACGAGCGGCAAGTACTGCTGCGCGAGCGTGACACCGGCGGCGACCAACGATGGGTCGGGTGCGGGCGCCCCGTACTGTTCCGGGCTCCCTCCGGCCTCGACGACGATCTCCTTCAGCTGCCGATCGATCTCGGCCGGCGGCAGGGTTTCGTTCGCCAGCGTTCCGTACCGGGTGAAGATGCGGGAGTCCGACGGCACGCCTGCCGCGAACTTCGGCAACACGTACCTCTGGCGGCGCTGTGTGACCACGACGGCCACACCGAGTTGAGCGAGCTCCGACGCGATCTCCATGGCGCTGATCGCACCGCCCGCGATCAGAACTCGCCCGCCGAGGTAGGGAAGGGCATCGCGATACTGGTATGTGGAGATCACACCCGCCGAGCCGGAGAATGTGCCGAGTCCGGAAACAGTTGGTGTGAAGGGTGATTGGAACCTGCCGCTCGCGACCACGACGCGTTCGAAGGCCTCGGTCGCGCCGCAATGCTCGATGAGCCAGCCGTTCTCGCCCCAGCTCAGGTTGTCGATCCGCGTTCCGAACCGGATGCGTGGCGTCAGCGCGAACGTGTCGGCATAACTCTGCAGGTAGGCAAGCATGTCGCGGTTCGACGGGAACACGAGATCGCTGTCGTGTTCCAGGTCGCTGAATGACGTCAGGATCCGGCTGGTGTTGGTGTGCATGGTCGGCCACACCCCGCTGATGCCGTCCAGCCCGGTCCACTGCCCGCCCAACATCGGGCCCTGCTCGAAGATCGTCGGTTCGAAGCCCTGCGACAGCAGCCAGCGCGCGGCGACCAGCCCGCCGGGGCCCGCTCCGATCACCGCCGTGTCACTAGAGCTTCCCGCCATCTTCCGAACTGTCGCATACTCGTCAATTACTCTCAACGACGTGCCGCCCCAGATCTCCCTGATGCTGCGGACCTTCAGCGACGACCCGAACCAGGATTGGAATGCGACGCTCGACATGGCGCGCGTCATGGACGCCGCCGGCGTGGATCGCGTCGTCGTCTCCGACCACCTGGTGTTCGGCGAGAACCTGGACGCCTACGGCGACCCGGCGATCGGTGGCACGGCGGGCGGCCGGCAACCGACCGGTCCTGACGGTAATTGGCTTGAGCCCCTTGTCTTCCTGACGGCGGTGGCCGCGACGACGACACGCATCCGGTTGGGAACCGCCATACTGCTCGCGGCGCTACGACGGCCGGCCGTCCTGGCCAAGCAATTGGCCACCATGGATGTACTGTCCGGCGGTCGGGTCGACCTCGGGGTGGGAGTCGGCTGGCAGCGTGAGGAGTACGACGCGGCCGGCCTTCGTTTCGAGGAGCGCGGACGGCTGCTCGACCACACACTCGAGGTCTGCCAGACGCTGTGGACGCAGCAACGCGCCGCGTACAGCTCGGACGAACTGTCCTTCGATGGCATTCATCAGATGCCAAAGCCGTTGCAGCCCGGCGGTATACCCGTTTGGACCAGCGGCACGGTGAATGCCAGAGTCGCCCGCCGATTGGCCAGATTCGGAACCCGCTGGATCCCGTGGGGGCCGGCGATCACTAGCCTCGACGTATCCGTCCCTGCCATGAAGCAGGCGATCGCCGACGCCGGCGGTGACCCGAGCGGTCTGGAGGTGCAGGGCGCCGCGGTACTGGTGAAGGACGCCGACGGCGGTATCGACGTCAACGCATCCGTCGCACCGATACCCGCTCAGGTGGCTGCAGGAGCGACCGACATCCGGTTCGCCGGAACGCCGCCGAAGGATCCACTGCAGGCGGCCGACGAGTTGGCGGAATTGGTGCGCATCTTCAAAGAAGTGACACAGGCCTCTGTTTAGCACCCCGCCTACGGCGGGTAGCTCTTGGTGCTCGGGGGGTCGTTGGTCGTCCACGCCATTGCGCGCTTGGGCGGCAGTCCCGTGACCAGCACATCGGCGTCAGCCGTTGTGCCGATCGAAGGAGATGCATGAAGCTGAAGAAGACCGCTGCGAAGGCAACGCTGGCCGGTGCGCTTGGAGCCGCCGCTCTCGGCCTGGGTGCAGGCGTGGCGCACGCGGAACCGCTGTTTCCGCTACCGCCGCCAGTGCCCGGTCACCCCGGCATCAGCGTCGACGGTGCCAATGTCGGCGTACCGGCTGTCGATATCGACGGTCCGGACGTGAGCGGGCTGGGTGTCGATATCAACGGCCCCGATGTGAGCACGCCAGGCTTCGGTGTGGAAGGACCCGGCGTCAATATCGATGGTCCGGGTATTCCGGCACCTCCCGGGCTGAACTACAACGAGCCGCCCGGGCATATACGGCAGTGGGCTCCGCCACAGCCGCCGCCTCCGCCGTGGGCACCGTTCGCGCCCGTCCAGTGGAACGCTGAGGCGAACGCTTGGGGCGTTTACGCGGCCTCTGGTTTCCAGCCGGTTCAGTAGTCGCAGTTGGGATGGTCGCCCCGCCACACGCGGGGCGACCCTTCTATGTCTGGAGGAAGGGCAGGAACCGGTTGTTGAAGCCGTCTTGTCGCGCAGCGATCTGATCTTCCCGATAGTTGGGTTGGTCTGCAGGAATGAATGAGTCGGCCGGAAGGACAGTGGACAGTTGGCCGTTCTCGACCACCTGATAGCTAACGATCCTCGGAGCCGTGGTGCCCAGATCCTGGAAGCGGATGGAGAACGTGCCCTGGTTCAAACCGCCTGTCGATACCCAGTTCTTGGTGTTGGGGTCGGTCGGTGAGATCACGACCGTGTAGGTCCCGTCGGCGTTCTTGTAGGCCTGTGCGTTGTTGAGGCTGGTCTGCTGATCCCAGTAGTTGTCGGTGATCGTCCAATCGTTGGTCACCGGCACCACGAAATAACCGGAATCGCCGGGATCGATCGTGACGACCAGCGACTCGTCGTCGGCCAACTCGAAATACCCCGCACTCTGCAGCTGCGTGGAAAGGAACGATGCATTGCTGGCAGGCTGCGGCACCACATTGGGTAACCTGCGCTCGCCCGTCACGGGATCGACGGTGGCCACTTGGATGTATTGGCGTTCCATCTGCAGGCCGATGAGCATGATCACCGATGTCAGCGCGCCCCGCAGCAGCGGCGGCGGATCAGTCAGCGGCGGGATGATCGACACCAACTGTGTCAGGGTGGCGTTATCCGAAACGGCGGGACCGAGCAGCGGGATGGCGAAGCCGCCCAATTGAGCGAACAAGCTGTCGGGAGGCCCGGCAATTCGCTCGATCGACAGCGTCATCGGTTGCTGGGTGTTCCAGTCCGACAACGTGTCTCGCGCCGCGATCAGGGTGGAATCCGACGTCAGCTGAATGTAGTTGTCGTACCCCGGCGGGGGAGGCCCTGCGGACACGTAGATCGTGAAGTCTCCGTTGTCGTCGACCACGAGATCCTTCTGAGTGACGACCTGTGCGGTATTCCCCGACAACCCGGTCAGCAGGCTGAACGTGGTGTCGGCGGGCAGCGCCGGGTTGGCCTCGGGGTCGTCGGGATTCCAGTTGTCGAAGTGGCCATGGATCACATAGGTCGACGTCTTGTTGACCGCCATGAAGCGGTAGATGGTGTCTGGGTTGTCGTAGAGGATGCGCGAGCCGCCGACGGTCTGCCCGTACCAGGTGTGCGGCGGGGCGACCTGCATGACGGCGCGGGGAGTCATCGGGTCGAGCAGCTGCTGCTGGAACGCGGCCCCCATGGCGTACTCATCGACCGACCTGCTCAGTTGGTCGAGATTCTCCTGGTCGGGACCGCCGACCTCGTTGAACTCGCTCAGCGCGGTGACATACCAGCCCGCCTTGAGGACGAATTTCGTCAGCGCAACCGGCAGCGTGTTGACGGTTTCGGTGGCCGCCTGTTCGGCGTCGAGTTGGTCCTGGGTGCCGAGCGGGCTGACCGCTTGGGTCGTGACAGCCTGGTTCACAGCGGCCGTCGGTGCGATGGGCTCGGGCGTACGTGCGGGGGCGACGGCGTTCTCGATCTCGTGGCGGACGAAGCCCGCCACCGCCAACACGGCAGGATTCGGCGCGGGCGTCGCAGGCTTCGGCGTCTGGCGCACGGACGTCCGCATCACGCGGTCGGGCGTCGAGGTGTTGTCACGGTCCGCCACGGATCGCACGTGGCCGCTGACACTCTCCCGCGCATCATCGGCGATCTCCCTGACCTCGTCGACGCGCGAGCGTATCTGGCTGACAACGGATTTCACCGGATTGGCGTCGTTGGTCGACGCGTTCGTGTCGGAGGTATCCGAGGTCGTGGACGTCTTCTCCGAAGATGCCGACTGACCCTCGTCCGCGGACGCGACCGCCGGGTTGTTCGCGATCGCCACTCCGATGCCGAGTGCGACAGCCAGCCCTCCGACCCTGCCGATGAATCGGCCGTAGTGCGTGGTGGTCGGCCGGATGCACGACGCCTTCGCCATGGCAGAGCCCTTTCGTCGGAACCCCCCGTTGCCGGTACCGTAGTCAGGTGACTACGCCTCGGGCAAGCACCGGTGCACGGCGCGCCGACGCGCCCGTCGGCAAGGACGAGGTCGTTGCGGCCGTGCTCCGGTCGGCGGCCGACCTCTTCGCCGAGCAGGGACTGGCGGCGACATCGATTCGGGACATCGCGGCGCGCTCCAACGTCAACCACGGGCTGATTCATCGGCATTTCGGCAGCAAGGACGGTCTTGTGGCGGCGGTGCTCGATCATCTGGGCCAGCATCTGGCCGGACTGCTCGCCGAAAACGCCGAGGGGAGCAAGGTCGCCGACGCCATCGATCGGCAGTTGCGGGTGCTCGCGTACGCGTCGCTGGACGGCTACCCGATCGGCGAACTCCAGAGCCGTTTCCCAACGATGGGGGTGCTGCTCGACGCTGTTCGGGACCGGCATTCGAGCGAGCTCAGTGCGCGACTCGCCGCGGCTCATACGATCGCGCTGCAGCTGGGCTGGTGTCTGTTCGGTGACTTCCTTCGGGCATCAACGGGTCTGGAGGATATGGACGACCGCACATTTGTACGCTCGGTGGGGGATACTGTCGCGTCGATCCTCGGTGCGGAGTACAGGGGAGGCGAATGATGCGTGTTCCACGCGCGGTGGCCAGAGTCAACCGCCATCTGACCAATCCGCTCGCTCTCGCTTTCGGCGGATGGGCGCCCACGGTCGGTTCGCTCGAGCATGTCGGCCGCAAGTCGGGTAAGCGGTATCGGACTCCACTGAACATCTTCGACACCGCCGACGGCTACGTCATGCTGATCGGGTACGGACCCGAATCCCACTGGGTACAAAACGTTTTGGCAGGCGGATCGGCGACCATCCACAAACACGGCAAGACGGTGCAGGTCGCCAACCCGCGGATCGTGAGCAAGGCCGAGGCCGCACCGCTGGTGACGTCCGGCCGGTTTCTGTACCGCCTTCACCCCTACACCGAGGCCGCTCTGGTGGTCACGGCCCGCTAGGGGCCTGAGTTGATTTCATTACTAGGTGCCCCTGCCCGCCCGGCTTCGCCACTGGCTGGCGCATGCGCTCAGGTCGGCACCCCGCGAACGTCGAACGTGAACGTAGCGCGAAAATATGGGCCAGATATCGCAGAGGATTCACGCCCGGCGACGTCAGGCTGAGTCGATCTCCGCGTCTGCGTGTGAATTAATGACTCAGGACACTAAGGGGCCTTGGTGATGCCGAACACCTCAGCGCCGGGCAATCCGGCCAAGACCTCCAGCGAGGCAAGCAGTTTCGAGCCGCGGATACCGCTGCCGATGATGACCCGCTGCTGATCCGCCACGTTCTGGTCGACCAGGATCGGCCAGTCAGCAGGCAGACCGATGGGGGTGATGCCGCCGTACTCCATACCGGTCAGAGAAACCGCGGTATCCATCGACGCGAACGAAATCTTGCGGGCGTCAAGGTGTTTGCGGACGATGCCGTTGACGTCCGCACGGCTCGTCGCCAGCACCATGCAGGCCGCGTGCCACACCCGGTCGGCACGCTTGGCCTCGACGACGACACAGTTGGCCGAGACGTCCAAGCCGACTTCGTAGTGCTCGCAGAACGCTACGGTGTCGGCGAGGCTCGGGTCGATCTCGCTGACCCATAGACCGTCGCCGCCGGTCTCCTCGATGTACCTGCGGACGGGGTCGCCGACCAAGTCTGGCGCGTCGCCGACCGGAACGAAGGTCAGTTTCCCCACGTCTACACTGTCCACGCGGGTCACTCCGAGGTCCCCAACCGCTCGCCGATGTAGTCGAGCAGAAAAGGATCGTCTGAGGTGAAACGGTCGACCTCTTCACCGCCGTCGCACCGCAACAACGCGATCGTCACCCGATCGGGCTTCCTGGAGACAACTGACCAAACGGCGCCTGCGTCCTCCCAGCGCTGAAGTTCTGCGACCCGATCGGTATGCATGCTTCTACGATTCCACTTCCATGAGCGCGAAACACCGCCTGACCGTCTCAAGGGTCTACGACACGGACCCCGGCGACGGTGAGCGGGTGCTCGTCGATCGGCTGTGGCCACGAGGGTTCTGCAAAGGTGACCCCCGCATCGACCGATGGCTGCGGCAAGTCGCTCCATCGACTGAGCTGCGGAAGTGGTACGCACACCAGCCCGAGCGATTCGACGAGTTCTCCGCCCGCTACGCCGCCGAACTGCAAACCCCCGACGGTGCCGCGGCGCTGGCCGAGTTGCGCGATGTGGTCAAGGCAGGCCCGGTCACACTCGTCA
>JBKPSU010000120.1:0-35180 GCA_046735135.1 Actinomycetota bacterium | reverse complement strand
CGTTCGCACCACCACTGCGGGTTGACGACCCAATCGCCCACCTGCAGGCCGTCGATCGGAAAACCCATGGCGCGCAATTCTTGTGCGCGCACACATACCGGGGGGCGGGCGCGGCCCTTGGCCAATTCGTCCGCACGTGCTTTGGCGGCTCCTCGGCGACGCAACGCCTGCGGTCGCACGTCGAGCACCTCGATACCCGCCGCAATGCGGTGTTCTCCCGGATCCCGCAGCAACCCGATGTCGCCGATGCGTAGCGGCAGCGGGTGCGTCAGCCGCAGCCGTGCAAAGGCCTCGCCCAATGGACGCACGTGCACGGGCACGGCTGCCGAGCCGATGTGCATAACAAGCTCGCGGTGTAGCTCGCGAGCGTTCCTCAGCGTCACGTCGATCTCGGCGGTGTCCAGCCACGCGCCCGGCGTCCGGAGGGTGTCGCCGCGGCCGATGTGTTGACGGTCCACGCCGCGCAGATTCACCGCGACGCGCGCCACGGCCCCGACCTCTGACTGGTCGCGCTCGAGTGACTGCAGGCCGCGCACAATGACGCGTCGGCCGTTGTGCTCGAGCTCGTCGCCGACGCGGATCGTGCCCGCCGCGAGCGTCCCGGTCACCACCGTGCCCGCGCCGCGGACCGTGAACGAGCGGTCGACCCACAGCCGCACATCGGCGTCGCGGTCTGGCTCGGGCAGCCGTTCGACCAGGGCCACCAGCTCCGCGCGCACGGCATCCAGGTCGGTGCCGACCACCATGGGCACACCGGGCAAGCGTTCCCGGACCTGCGACACGGCCTTCTCCGGATCTGCGAGGTCGGCCTTGCTGATGACGACCAGCAGATGGCGGACGCCAAGCGCCGACAGCGCATCGAGGTGTTCGTCGGACTGCGGCATCCAGCCTTCCGTGGCCGCAACGACGAACATCACCGGGTTTTCCGGAACAACTCCTCCTACACCTGCAAGCATGTTCGCGACGAACCGCTCATGACCGGGCACGTCGACGAATGCGAACTGCCTCCCGTCGATCTCCGCCCACGCGAACCCGAGGTCGATCGTCAGCCCGCGCCGCCGCTCCTCGGCGAGCCGGTCCGGCCACATGCCGGTAAGCCGTTGCACGAGTGTCGATTTGCCGTGGTCGACGTGGCCCGCGGTCGCTATGACATGCATGCCAGCACCGCCTGCAGCAGCGCCTCGTCATCCTCTGGCGCGACCGTGCGGAGGTCGAGCAGGCAGCGCCCGTTCTCGATGCGGCCGACGACCGCCGGGGCGCCGGTGCGCAACGCCGCGGCGCACGACTCCGGCAGGCTGACCGCGGCGCTGGGCAGCTCCACCTCGGGCGCGCCGCCGCCACCGACGGCCGCGATGCTGTCGACCGCATGGGCGCCCGGGATTCGGCCTGCGAGCTGCTGCGCGCGCGCCCGAAGCGTGGCGACGTCGGCGTGCAGTGCCTGCGCGACGGGTGGGGGCGGCCCGACCAGTGTGGCCTCCAGAGCGGCAAGCGTGAGTTTGTCGACGCGCAACGCACGGGCGGCGGGGTGGCGTCGCAAGCGTTCGATGAGGTCGGCGTCGCCGAACATCAGGCCGGCCTGCGGGCCACCGAGCAGTTTGTCGCCGCTGGCGGTGACGAGGTCGGCGCCGTCGCGCAGCATCGTCGTCGCGTCCGGCTCGTCGGGCAGCAGCGGGTGTGGTGTGAGCAGTCCCGAGCCGATATCAGCCACCAGTGGGACGTCCAGCTCAGCCAGCTCGGGCACCGACACCGTCGAGGTGAAGCCGCTGACGTGGTAGTTCGACGGGTGCACCTTCAGCACGAAACCGGTGTGGGGTCCGATGGCGTCGGCGTAATCCCGAAGGTGAGTGCGGTTGGTGGTGCCGACTTCCCGGAACCGTGACCCGGTCGATTGCATGAGGTCGGGCAGCCGGAAGCCGTCGCCGATCTCGATCAGCTCGCCGCGGCTGACCACAATCTCCTTGCCCGGTGCCAGCGTCATCGTCGCGAGCAGCAGCGCAGCGGCGTTGTTGTTGACGACGTGCACGCCGCCCGCCGTCGGCACGGCTCCGCTCAGGGCGGCCAGCGCACCCCGACCGCGACGGGCGCGGCGGCCCGATTCCAGGTCGAACTCCACGTCGGTGGCGCCGCTGGCCGTCACGACCGCGTCGACGGCGGCCCGCGACAGCGGCGCGCGGCCGAGGTTCGTGTGCACGACGACGCCGGTCGCGTTGATGACCGGGCGCAGGCTCGACGCGCTGCCCGGCAACGCGGCGACGGCGTCGTCGGCAACCTGAGCCGGAGCGATCACGCCCGCGCGGGCGCGCTCTTGCGATTGCGCCACAACGGATTTCACCAGGGCGCGGCCCAGTACCCGTTCGGCTTCTGCTAGCCGGGGATCGGCCAGCAGGGCGTCGGTGCGGGGCACGAGCCGACGCGGATCAGCCACGGCCGCCACCCAAGCGATTTCGGCGTGGCTGGTTGCGCTGAGCGCAACTGCGCACGCCGAAATCGCGTGGACTATGGCGGAGGCGGACGGGAATCGAACCCGCCAGCGACAGCATCTGCCGCTCAGCGATTTTGAAGATCGCGCCGATCACCAGACCGGATACGCCTCCGTGCGCCATGGCCCCATCATGGCAGGCAGCATGGAGGCCATGGCCTACCGACTGACGCAGTACGCCCACGGGGGCGGCTGCGCGTGCAAGATCCCGCCCGGCGAGCTGGAAGACGTGGTCAGGGGGCTGACGAAGGCCGAGCCGCGAGATCCACTAGGTGAGCTGCTCGTCGGGCTCGACGACGGCGACGACGCGGCCGCGGTGCGGATCGACGGCGATGTGGCGTTGATCGCGACGACGGACTTCTTCACCCCGGTGGTCGACGACGCCTACGACTGGGGCCGGATCGCGGCGACGAACGCGCTTTCGGATGTCTATGCGATGGGCGGGCGGCCGGTGGTCGCGGTCAACCTGCTGTGCTGGCCGCGAGATGTACTGCCGTTCGAGCTGGCCGCGGAGACGCTACGCGGCGGGCTGGACGTCTGCGGCGAGGCGGGCTGTCATCTCGCGGGCGGCCACAGCGTCGACGACCCAGAGCCCAAATACGGCTTGGCCGTGACGGGTATCGCCGACCCGAAACGCCTGCTGCGCAACAATTCCGGCAAACCGGGCACGCCTCTGTCGCTGACGAAGCCGTTGGGGATCGGTGTGCTCAACAGCAGGCACAAGGCGACGGGTGAGGTGTTTCCCGATGCCGTCGACGTGATGACGACGCTGAATGCAGCAGCAGCCGAAGCCGCGCTCGCCGCGGGCGTGGAGTGCGCGACTGACGTCACGGGATTCGGGTTGCTCGGGCACCTGCACAAGCTGGCACGGGCCAGTGGTGTCACGGCGGTCGTCGACGCGAAGGCGGTGCCCTACGTCGACGGGGCCCGCGAAGCACTGGCGGCCGGTTATGTCAGCGGCGGAACGCGGCGCAACCTCGACTGGGTGCGCCCCCACATCGACATGTCTGCCGTCGACGGCGAGGAGGCCCTGCTTCTCGCCGACGCACAGACCTCCGGCGGGCTTTTGATTGCCGGCGAAATCCCCGGCGCACCCGCCATCGGCGAGCTGGTGCCGCGCGGGGAGCACACGATCGTGCTGCGGTGAGCGACGTCCACCATCATCTCGACCAGTGGGAACTGCGGCCCGATGGCGACGAAATCCATGGATCCCATGCCGTCGTATTGCCTGTACGCACGTCCGGCGGCGCCTCCGCCGTCCTGAAGGTCGGGCAGGCCGACCATGCGCATCTCGTGCTGCGCCGCTGGAACGGCGACGGCGCGGTGCGGCTGCTTCGCGCGGACCCGCATCGGCGGGCGCTGCTGCTGGAGAGGAGGCTGCGGCCGCGTTCCCGCGATGCCGCAGCTGCCGAACCTCGGCTCTTGCGTTCAGCAATGGTCCGAGGACTTCGCGTCGCCTCCGCGCAATGCCGCGGTCCCCCATCGGCTCGTCGAGCAGGCCATCACGCTGTGCCGCGACCTCGCGAGGGAGCCTTCCGACCACGTTCTGCACGGCGACCTGCATTACGGCAAGGCCCTCACCGACCGCGCGCCGCGGCTGGCCATCTCGCCCAGGCCGGTCAACGGCGACCCTCACTTCGAGCTCGCCCCGATCCTGTGGCATCGCTGGGACGAAATCTGACGAAGTACATCGCGCTGGCCAAGGCAGTGCAGGACTAGGCGCCATCGAGCGTTTGGATGCGTGCACTCACATACGCGAGTATCGCGCCAGCGCGAAGCTATAGAGGCCGTATGCCGTGAAACCGACTGCGGCGGCGATCAGTATGGCCGTGCCAAAGCGCGTCGCGTCAAGCGCTTTGACCGCGCCGTCCAGCCCGCTCGCCTTGGTTGGATCGCCGAGAAAGGTTGCAACGATGACGGAGATCCCGACCGCCGACAGCACCAGGCCCTCGGCGACGTGGCCGCAGACGCCCAGTGCGGTGATCAAGCGTCCGCCGTCGGTGTTCAGGTCGTCGAGGAACTTCCTCGACACACCCTTGCGGGCGTAGTACGCACCGATGACGACAATGACGAGCCCGACCCCCACCAGAACGGCCTTTCCACCGCCCGACTGCATCAACCGTGCGCTGATGCCTGCCGTCTGGCGGCTGCCTCGCGTCTTGGCTCCAAGTGCGAATTGGATTGCCGTGAGCGCGACGGCGCCGTAGACCAGCGCCAAGCCGAACGCCTTCAACCGGTGTGCAATCGGTGACTCGCGCTTGTGCGCATCCGATCGCTCGGCCGGATGTAATCCCAGTACGCTCTCGGACAGTCGCCACAGCGCGAGAGCGACCAGACCGGCCGTGACGACGTAGAGTGTTGCGCTTCCGCCCGGACTCCTCGCGAGCGTCGCCAACGCGCCCGTTTGATCGGCCTCGCCTTCGGAACCGAGCGCGATTCGCACGATGATGCTCGCGATCAGAAGATGCAGCGCTCCGCTGATCACGTAGCCGGTACGGGCCACCCACTGCAGGGCACGGCTGTCAGTGGCCCTGTTGACGGCACTCTTGAAACTCATCGCCCGCATCCATAACTGTCATCGATTACTACTACCCGAGCAGCTATTACCGAAACGGTGGTGACTTCGCGCCGCCGCCCAAAGCGCCGATCCGAATTGCCGACCTGTGAGCGCAGAATTCGGTGAGGATAAGAACCGCTGAAGTCAATACTTCACGGTCGCAATGCATTTCGCGTGGACGCTTCGGCGTGTTAGACTTGCCTTGCGGATATATTGGTTTATCCGCTTTGAATGAGAGAAGTAAGTAAATGGCACAGGGAACTGTGAAATGGTTCAACGGCGAAAAGGGCTTCGGCTTCATCGCTCCTGACGGCGGCGCGCCTGACGTGTTCGTCCACTATTCCGAGATCCAGGGGAGTGGATTCCGGTCGCTGGAAGAGAACCAGCGCGTCGAATTCGAGGTCGAGCAGGGAGCCAAGGGTCCCCAGGCGGTGGGAGTCTCCGCAGTCGGATAGACCCGTACAACAATGGGCTGGTGCTGATTTTCCGCACCAGCCCATTGTCGTATTCAGGACTCGTTGGACGCGGCGACACCGCTGGTGTGCTTCTCTGCAACGATTTTCGCGGCCGCCTCATCGCGCATTCGTGTGGTCCAGTTCGCGCTCTCGATCTGCGCGGTGCGAGTGACCACGTCGGCGGTTTCAAAAGTGCGGCCCTCACGCTCGTGGGCGTCGACCGGCATCGCTGCGACGCAACGCATTACCAACGCTCCGAGATCGGCCGATGTCATGTGCGGCACCACAAGGAGTTTCGCGCAGCCGGTGCGGCCTTCGACGAACATCAGGCGCGGCCGCCGGAACTTCGCCGAAGCGGGAGTTCGCGCGCCTGTGGCGAGCGTGTCCAGGTCGAGCGGACCTTCGGTCGCCGACCAGTTGATGCGGATATCGACTATTTCACCGAGGCGCTTGTGCAGACACCCGATCAGCCCCGGCAGCTCTTGCGCCACCGAACCCGTATGCGGCCACCATGCCCCGTCGATGTCGCGGCCGAGCCGTGTCGCGAGCGCGAGCCTGACGGGCCGCGCCAACCGGCGCGACCCCGTCATGCCGTTCATGAGCGTTTCGACTCACTCCACGGCGAATCCTGGTCCGAGAAGGCAGGGAGCTGCACCGGGTCCGACGAGGTTTCACTCTCGACGGCCTCGGGCTCGCTGGGATGAGAAAACAGGCCAGATGAATCCATTTATCAATTCCTTTGAAGGTACGCACGGGTTATCCGTACGTCGGGCCGAAAGCGAACAGCGCCTTACTCGCGGGCTGATCGATTCACATGAAGAAAGGAACTGCCGGCACTTCTGATACGAAACGGCCTTTCTGACAGTCTACACCGGGTGTTGACGGCGGTGGCCGGTAGCGCCCTCGGGTGCATGGCCCGGAGGACTGCTCCGCTCAGCGAGTGGTCAAGACGAGGCCCGGATAACCCTGCGCCGCAACATCATCGAGATACTTGCGGTAGTTGCCGAATCCGCCGATGTAGGGCATGAACACCCGTTTCTTGCCGTCGATGTTCGACCCCAGGTACCACGACGACTGCGCCTTGGGGAACAGCGTCCGCTCGGCTGCCTCCCCGACGTGGGTTGTCCACGCCCGCGCTGCGTCGCGGCGCGGCTCGACCTCGGTGATGCCCCGCCGCTTCATCTCCATCATCAACTCGACGGCCCAGTCGACCTGCACCTCGGCGTGCAGCACCATGTTCGCCAGCACCGAAGGGCTGCCCGGGCCGCTGAAGGTGAACAGGTTCGGCAGGCGCGGCACCATCACACCGAGGAATGTCAGCGGGCCGTCCGCCCACATCTTCGCCAGCCGATCCCCCTGCGGCCCGATCGGATCGATGCGCGTCATCGCGCCGGTCAACGCGTCGAAACCCGTTGCGAAGACCAGCACATCACAGTCGTACGTCGCCTCGCTTGTGCGCACTCCCTCGCGCGTAACGGCCTCGATCGGCTCGCGGCGCAAATTCACCAGCCGCACGTTGTCGCGGTTGAACGTGGCGTAGTAGCCCGCATCGGTGCAGATGCGCTTCGTCCCGATCGGATGGTCGACGGGGATCAGCTCCTCGGCGACTCCGGGGTCGTCGACGATCTCGCGGATGCGGTCCTCGGCGAAGGTCCGCGCGATGTCGTTGGCCGCCAGCACCGATATCTGGTCTGGGAACGTCTTGCTGAACAGGACACCCCCGTCGCGCCAGCGCACCCACATCGCCGCTTCCCGATCCTGCGGATCGGTGTCGAGCGCGTTCGTCGGATACGTGCCGTGCGGTGTGCCCGCGGGCGCATACGCCGAGCGCCGCCGCCGCTCCGGATACTCGCGACGGATGCGGTCCAGGTCCTCGTTCGACCATGGATAGTTCGGCATCGGGATCGTATAGTTCGGCGAGCGCTGGAACACCACCAGCGACTCGGCCTGCTCGGCGAGAATCGGCGTCACCTGGATACCCGATGACCCTGTGCCGATGACACCAATCTTCTTGCCGCGCAGCGCCGGATCCTCACGCGGCCACGCCGCCGTGTAGTACACCTCGCCGCCGAAGCCATCCAATCCGGGAATGTCGGGTCGATTCACCGCCGACAGGCAGCCCGTCGCGCACAGGAGGAACCGGCCGCGGTGGCTCTCGCCCGCCGACGTTTGGACAATCCATTCGCTTGCCGCCTCGTCGAACCGTGCACCGATGACCTCGGTGTCGAACACGTAGTGCCGCCGCAGGTCGAACCTGTCGGCCACGTGCTCCAGGTACGCCAGGATCTCGGGCTGCGCCGCGAATCGCTCCGTCCACGTCCAGTCGCTCTGCAGGTCCTCGTCGAAAGAGTATGAGTAGTCGACGCTTTCCACGTCGCAGCGCGCGCCGGGATAGCGGTTCCAGTACCAGGTGCCGCCGACGCTCGGCGCGGCCTCGATGCCCATCACCGCCAGCCCCTGTGACGCGCAGCGATGCACGGCGTACAACCCTGCGAAGCCCGCCCCGACCACGATGGCGTCGACGCTCACGCCGACGCCTTCTCGTCCACCGCAAGCAGTCGCCGCATGTCCGCCCACAGCAGTTCACGCGCCGAATCCGCCGCACCGAATGCCATCATGGTCACGAAGCCGTGGAACAGTCCCGGGTAATCACGATGCACCACAGGCACATTCGCAGCGCGCAGCCTCTGCGCATACGAAACGCCCTCGCTCTGCAGCACATCGAATCCGGCGGTCACGACGACTGCGGGCGGCAGACCGTCGTGTGATTCGGCCCGCGCCGGTGCGACCAGATACTCCGGAGACGGCATATTGTCGTTGAGGTACTCGCGCCAGTAGTACTGCATCGCGTCGCGAGTGTTGACGTATCCCGTCGAGTACCTGCGGTAGCTCTCGGTGTCGAAGAACGGCTCTATCGCCGGATACATCAACACCTGTCCGGCCGGCATCGCAGCGCCTCGCTCGCGACACATCAGCGCGGTGACGGCCGCCAGGTTGCCGCCCGCACTGTCGCCGGCGACCAGTACCCGCGACGGGTCGACGCCGAGCTCGTCGGTGTGGCCCATCACCCAGCACCAGGTCGCGTAGACGTCCTCAACGGCCGCGGGCGCGCGGTGCTCCGGCGCCAGCCGGTAGCCCACCGAGACGACGACCGTTTCCGTATACCGCGACATCGCCCGGCAGAAGCCGTCGTGGCTATCCAGGTCGCACAGCACGAACCCGCCGCCGTGTGCGAAGACGACAGCGGGCCGACAACCGCGCTCACCGTGCGGGCGATAGATCCGCACCGGCACGTCGCCCTCCGGCCCGGGAATGGAGCGGTCATCAACGCCGGCCACGTCGCCGAGGTTGGTGACGGCAAGCCGCCGCCCGACCAGCACCGCCCGCGCCTCCTCGGCGGTCATCGTCTCGACCGTGGGGAACTCATCGTTGGTGTCCTTCATGAACTTGTGAACGCCGTCGTCCATGATCGGCAACCGTAGTGCACGATCGCTGGCTAACATCACGAGAGGCCAGCCCGAGGAGGTCCATGATGGCGGCTCCGAACCTTCCGCCCGGCTTCGACTTCACCGATCCCGACATCTATGCGACTCGGCTGCCGACGGAGGAGTTCGCGGAGGTGCGACGCGCTGCGCCGATCTGGTGGAACGAGCAGCCAGCCGATGTCGGCGGGTTCGGCGACGGCGGCTACTGGGTGGTCAGCAAGCATCGCGACGTCCGCGAGGCGTCGTTGCGCAGCGACGTGTTCTCGTCAGCGGCCAAGACCGTCGTCCCCCATTTCAATCCCGCGGTGGACGTCGAGGGTCAGGTCAAGGCCTCCAAGCTGTCGATGCTGATGATGGACGATCCCGAGCACACGCGGCTGCGCAAGATCATCTCGCGAGGCTTTACCCCGCGCGCCGTCGAGCGGCTCCGCGCCGAGCTCGACCAACGTGCGCAGCGCATCGCCGCCGACGCAGCCGCTCAAATGTCGGGTGACTTCGTTCTCCAGGTCGCGCGTGAGCTGCCGCTGCAGGCCATCGCGGGTCTGCTCGGCGTTCCTTTGGAGGATCGCGACAAGCTTTTCGACTGGACCAACCAGATGATCGGCGGCGACGACCCCGAGTTCGCGGAGTTCGACTCGCTGGGCGCGACTGCCGAATTGATCTGGTATGCCATGCAATTGGCGGCGCGCAAGAAGGAGGAGCCCGGCGACGACATCGTCAGCACGCTGATCGACTCCGAAGCCGACGGCCGGCTGACCGACGCCGAGTTCGGCATGTTCGTCGTCACGCTGACCGTCGCCGGGAACGAGACGACCCGCAACTCGATCACCCAGGGCATGATGGCCTTCGCCGACAACCCAGACCAGTGGGAACTGTTCAAGGCCGAGCGACCGAACACCGCGGCCGACGAGATCATCCGCTGGGCCTCCCCGATCACCGCGTTCCAACGCACCGCGCTGGCCGGCACCGAGCTCGGTGGGGTGCGGATCGAGAAGGGCCAGCGGCTGGTTTTGTTCTACCGGTCCGCGAACTTCGACGAGGACGTCTTCGACGACCCGTTTGCGTTCAATATCCTGCGAAGCCCCAACCCGCACTTGGGATTCGGCGGCACCGGCGCACACTATTGCGTCGGCGCCAATCTCGCCAGGATGACCATCGACCTGATGTTCAACGCGATCGCCGATCACATTCCCGACCTGAAGCCCGTCGCCGCGCCGGAGCGACTGCGGTCGAGCATGATCAACGGCATCAAGCACTGGCAGGTCGAGTACTGATTGCGATTTGGGCGCGCTACCGTGCGCTGAGCGCCGGTTAGCGCGCCGAAATCGCTAGGGCAGCGGCAGGGGATCGAGCGAATTGCCTACGGGTATCGACGAGCAGTTGTTCGGCGCGGGCTGTCCGGCGAAGCGGTCGTGGATCCAGTCGATCGCCTGCATAAGCCACAGTCCGACGCTCGAGGTGTGGCTGAGAAGGTCGTACTGCGCGTATTGCACGACGGTCCCGCGCGCGCAGTAGTTACGCGCAAGCGTGCGGACGTCGCCTGCGATCATCACGCCGTCACCGTGGCCG
The DNA here is from genome assembly GCA_046735135.1 of Actinomycetota bacterium. GTDB lineage: Bacteria > Actinomycetota > Actinomycetes > Mycobacteriales > Mycobacteriaceae > Mycobacterium. Next base: position 24,635 of record JBKPSU010000120.1, on the reverse strand, counting down.
ATGCCCGGCTTGTTTCCCGGTGTCCCCTCCGGTAGACCGTTGGCGCCCTGTCCGATGAAGAGCGGAGCGGTCGGCGTGCCGCCAGTGCCCATGATGAGCTGGTTGGACAGCGTGACGAACAACGGAAGGCTTTCCGGCGTCGGAAAGTCCGCGATGACGATGTCGGTCCACTTCAACCGCCAAAACCGTGGCTGGCCAAGGACATGCACGATCGACGAGTTCTGCATGGTGCGGTAGAAATCCATACCCCGTGACGTGAGGTATGGCCTGAAGTCGACCTCGAATGCGCGCGAGATCCCGATGAGCGCCATCGGCATCACGCCCGCCCAGATGAACGTGTTCTCGACATAATGCAGGTTGTGCGCCGGATGGACCAGGACGCCGCCGATGGCCGCACCGATCAGGCGGGCGTTGACATCCGGCGCGTATGTCGGCGCGAGTTCGGCGGCCCATTCGCTGGCGATGGCGCCACCCGAGTAGCCGAGCAGCGCGACGTTCGCGTTGGCCGCGGTCTCGACCGCCGACGCGTTGAACGCGGCGCGGATCGAGTCCAGCGTGTTCATGCCGTACTCAGGACCCGCGGCGAAGTCGGCGCGCTGGCCTTCGGTGTCCGGGACGATCACCGTGAAGCCCTGGGAGAGAAAGAGCCCGAACACCGCGAGCTCGACGCTGGGGACCAGGCCGCCGAACGTCAAGCCACCATTGATCGCATACGACGGCTCATCGTTACGGTTCAGCGAGTCGTAGGCGGATTGGTACGACAGGATTCTCGTCGTGTCGGGCTGGTGCAGCGGCTGGATGACGGACGTGACGTTGGCGGTCGGCTTACCCGTCTGGCTCGTCGATCGGTACAGCAGCTGCGTCGTCTTCAGCGGCGTCGGCAGGCCCAGGATGTGATACGGGACGCTGCGCGTCGCGAGCACCGTGCCCGGCGGCAGCTGCTCGAGCGGTGTGCTGCCCGAATACGTGTAGAACGGGTCTTCGTTCGGCGGACGCACGAGGGCCCGAGGTGCAGTAACTTCGACGGCCAAGCCGCTCGGAATGGGATAGAAGCCCTCAGGTGGCGGTGGTGTGGTCATTTTGCAGTATCCCCCTGACTGTGTAGGTGCGCCCTCGTGCCTCACGCTCCCACATCACGCCGTCGCCGGCCGTGACGCCCTCCTGAATCAGCGCGCGCTTGAGGATCTTGTTCGTCGCCGTCTGCGGCAGCGCGTCGTTGATGCGGACATATCTCGGCCACGCCTTCGGCGAAAGATCGGGCTGTTCGGTGAGGAACTGTTCGAAGTTTCTGGGCGACAACGTCCCTGCGTCGTTGAGCACGACGGCCGCCATGATCTGGTCGCCGACGCGCTCGTCCGGCACCGCGTACACCGCGACGTGATTGATTTCCGGCAGCCGCTGAAGGATCCGCTCGATCGGGGCCGCCGCGAGGTTCTCCCCGTCGACCCGCATCCAGTCCGCGGTGCGACCGGCGAGGTATATCCACCCGTCGGCGTCGCGATACGCCAAGTCGCCCGACCAGTACATGCCGTGCCGCATCCGCTCTTCGGTCGCGGCGGGATCGTTGTAGTAGCCCGTGAAGCCGCCGACACCGTACGTGTTGACCAACTCACCGACGGCGTCGTCGAAGTTGACCAGCGCGCCGTGCTCGTCGAAAATCGCTGGCGCGCACTCTGTCACGGTGTCCGAGTGATACACGCTGACACCCGGGTAGCCCTTGCCGATCGAACCCGGCGGACAGCCGTCCTCACGCATCACGACGACGGCGAACTCGCTCGACCCGAAGCTATCCACCACGCGACAGCCGAACCGCCTCGCGAACTCCTCCGTGTCGCGCTCCGTGGCCTCGTTCCCGAACGCCGCCCGCAATGTGTTGTCGGCGTCGTCCGGTTTCTCGGGAGTGCCCAGCACCATTGCCAGTGGCTGGCCGCCGTAGTTCATGTACGTCGCGCCGTACCGGCGGATGTCGGGCAGGAAGCGCGACGGCGAGAACTTCTCGGGCACCATCGTTGCGCCGCACGCGAGTGCGACCGCCCAACCAGCCGCCACCCCATTCGAGTGAAACAGCGGCATCGACAGGTAGCACACGTCGTCGGCCGTCATCTCGAACCGTTCGGCAAGACTCGAGCCGCACATCACCGCCATCGCGTGGGCGAACCGCACGGCCTTCGGGTCGCCACTCGTGCCGGACGTGAACAGCATGACGACGGGATCCATGCCTTCGACTTCGCGGTGCGGTACAAGCGCTTCGGACGATTCGACCACCTTGCGATAGTCGGGGCCGTCGACGTCGAGCACCATCGCACCGCCCACATCGAGGACGTCGAGCAGAGGCATGTGCTCGGCATCGGCGAGCACAAGCTGGCAGTCGGAGCGCCTGATGTCGGCGGCCAGGCCGTCGCCCCGCCGCGTCGTGTTGATGCCGCACAGCACATAGCCCCCGAGCGCGGCAGCCGCCATCGACCGCAGCATCGCCGGTGAATTCCCCAGCAGCGCACCGACGTGCATCGGCCGCGACGGGTCGGCCATCGCGATCAGCGCCGACGCCTCCGCGGCCGCTTCGGCCAGGTGTTCGCGCCAGGTCCACGTCCGGTCGCCGTGCATCATCGCATTGCCGTCGTCGTCCATCCGCGACCGCAGCAGCTGCTGCACCGTCTCAAACATCGGCAGGCCTGTAGCGCAGCAGCGTAATTCCCGCGTCGGGCACATCGCAGAAGACGGGCGTCACACGCATCCCGATCCGGATGTCCTCGGGTGCGACGTCGATGAGTTCGGTGCTCACCCGCGGACCGACGTCCCACTCGACGACCGCGAGCAGTTGCGGCAGCTTCTCCGCCCACGGCGGACCGGTCGGCCTGCGCGCAACCGTATAGGTGTGAAGGGAGCCCTCGCCGTCGATCTCCCGCCACTCCAGATCGTCGGCCAGCGTGCCCGGCGTCAGCGTGCGCGGGTAGAACACGTACCGTGCCGCCGACGGCGAGTACTGAATCCGGATTCGGTGCTCGCGCAACCCATCCCAGAACGGCTGCGACACCGGCGTCGGCTCAGGCAACGGCACGCTCACGTCAGTCGCCGCCCAGGATCAGCGCGACCTGCTCACTCATGATGCCGCCGTTGCCCGTGACGAACGCGGTGTTGCAGTCGACGACCTGTGCCTCGCCTGCGCGTCCCATCACCTGGCGGGCGCCGTCGACGACGTGGTGCATGCCGCCTGCCATCCCCGCTTGCCCATAGGACAGCTGTCCGCCCGCGGTGTTGGTCGGGAAGTCGCCGCGAAAGGTCAGGTTGTGCTCGGTCAGCCACTTCATGCCCTCGCCCTTGCCGCAGAAGCCGGCGTCCTCGAGCGTCATCAACACGGTGATCGTGTAGCAGTCGTAGATCGACGCCATGTCGATGTCGGACCGCTGCATCCCCGCCATCGTGAACGCCCGTTCCGCGGCACGGGCGATCGGTGTGCGAACGAGGTCGTCGGCGTAGGCGGGCGTCTTGAACCGGATGTGCTCGCCGAATCCCTTGATCCACACTGGCCGATGACGGGCGCTGCGCGCCACGTCTGCGTTGGCGACCAGCACACCGGCACCGCCCTGCACCCGCATGACGGTCTCGAGCATGTGGATCGGGTCGGCGATCACCGGGCTGTTCAGCACGTCGTCGACGGTGATCGGCTTGCCGTGAAACACCGCACCGGGATGGGCACACGCGTTCTCGCGTTGCTGCACCGCAATGCGTGCCAATGCCGCTGGTTCGTAGCCGAATTCATACGCATAGCGCTGGGCGATCTGTGCGTAGGGACCGTTCTGCCCGACGCTGCCGTACGGGATCTCGAACTCGGCCTGCGGTGAGCCGTAGTTATTACTCGACGCCCCGTACCAGCTGAGCGTGCGCCCGGGCTTCGACTCCGACCGCGGAACCTCCGTTGAGCCGGGCATGACAACAAGCACTGCGTCGCACTGGCCGAGTTCCACCGCCGCCGCGGCCCGCCACACCATCCCCGCCGCCGTCGCACCGCCCAGGTCCACCCGGTCACCGAAGTCCAGCGGCAACCCCAGATACTCCGACAGCGTGGCAGGCGCGAACATGTTGGACTCGGCGATGCCATGCGTCGAAAGCCCGTTCACCACAGCGGGATTCACGCCTGCGTCCTCGATGACCATCTTCGAAAGCCACGCGTACTGGTCCAACGTGAAAGACGGCGGCGCGCTCTGCTTCTTCTCGGCGGGCAGCTCCGCGATACCGACGATGGCCGCCTCGCCACGCAGACCCGTCACTTCGCGCCCCGCCGAGGCAAGGCGACGGTCGCGGTGCCCGGCATCAGCACGTCCCCGCCGCGCCTGCAGAAGATGTCGAGGTCGACCAGCCCGCCCTCACGTTTTCCGGTGATGACACCGCCGAACGACAACTCCTGGCCGGGCAGCGCGGTAGCCCGGTTCTGAACCGACAACGCGACAAGGCGCCCGTCGCCGCCGATCCAGTCGGTCAGCGCCCGCGAAAGCAGCGCGGCCTGCAACGGGCCCTGAACCAGCACGTTGTCGTAGCCTTCCCGGTCGCGCGCCCATTCCTTGTCGTAGTGGATACGGTGCCCGTTGTAGGTGGCGGCGCTGAAGAAGAACATCTGTGTCTCGTCGACGCTCACCGTCAGTACGGGGATTGCGCCGCCGGTCTCGACGTCCTCGTAGTACACCTGCTCGGTCATGCGGGCCTGGCGATCATCGACGTGGTAACTTCGGCGATGAGGTCGCGGTGCTGGTTGCGGTATTCGGCGCGCCAGGTCACCAGCACGAATCTGCCTGATCTGCCTTGCTTTTCGACAATGGAGTCGACGATTCGCGTCATCTCGATCTCGTCGCCGTGATACGCGGGCAGGTGGAACGTCGTGCTCTCGCCGCCGGCCATCCGTCGCGGTGCGCGCGGGAATGCCATGCTGCCGGTCACCGCGCCGCTCGACCCGTCGGGCCGCAGGTCGCCGAGCGCCGCCACTCCAAGGATCGCGTACTGCAGGTACAGCGGCGGGCAGACGATGTCGCGGTACCCGTGCTGGCGCGCATAGTCGGGGTCGAACCACAGCGGGTTGTGGTCGCCGACCGCGGCGGCCCAGCGCTGCCAGTCCCGCCGGTACACCTCACCGGTGGCGACGGCGACGACCGTGCCGATCTTCTCGGCCGACTCCGGGTCTATGAGGCTCTCCGCCGTCATCGTTTGCCTTGCCAGTTCATCTCGTCCTCAAGCCATGTCGCCGCGATATCCGCTCCGCCGCCGAGCGTGGACATAATTCGGGCGCGTTCGGAGAACTTGTGCAGGCCGGTGTCGACGACGTAGCCCATGCCGCCGTGCAACTGATGGGCGTCCAGCGTGATCCTCTTGACCTCGGCTGCACGCATGCGCGCAATGGCGGTCTCACGAGTGGCGGTGCGCCCCTGCCCGATCCAGAACACGGCCGACTGCGCAGCGAGCCGCGCTGCCGACAGCGCGATGTGCATGTTCGCGACGAGGTGCTGTGCGGCCTGGAACGACGCGATCGGCCTGCCGAACTGCTCGCGCATCTTCGTGTAGTCGACCGTGCGGGCGATCACCGCCTCGCCGACGCCGACCAGGTCCAGACAGTCCAGCGCCACAACGGCATTCGCGACGCGTCGCAGCTGCTCGGCATCAACGGGTACCGGTGTGTCAACCATCACATCGTCGAAGTGGACTGTGGAGGCCGAAAAGCCGCCCATCATCTGCACGGGTTCGATTGTGATGCCGGACGCCATGGGGTCGATGGCCACGACACCCGCATCGGTGGATGTGACGATCACGTCCGCCTGGTCTGCGTCGGCGACGAACTGCGCAACACCGTTGACCCGCCGACCGTTGGCCGCGTCGCGGGGGTCGAACAGCGCAATCGTGCCGCGCGCCTCGCCAGAGGTCAGTCGTGGCAGCCATTCCGAACCCGCACCCAGCCATTCGATGGCCAGCGCCGCATACACGGTGCTTTGAACTATCCTGGGACACAACGATCTTCCCGCCTCGACGCAGAACACACCGACGTCGGTGAGGCTTCCGTCGAGCGGCAGCCCGAGGATGCCCGCGTCGGCCAGCGCCTTCCACTGTGCATCCGGCTCCAGCTCGGCGGCCAGCACGCTGCGGCACATGGCGGCCAGGTCTCGTTCGTCCTGAGAGGGAATCACTCGCATGCCGTCACCGACCGTACGACGGCATCTTGTGACCCCGCTGTGCGATGACATCGCGCAGCACCTCGTTCGTGCCACCGCCGAAGCGCATCAGTGGCGACACCCGATACAGCCGCTCGAAGAAATTGCCGACGCGCAGTCCATCGGGCCCCAGCAGATCGATTGCGAGGTCGGCGATTCGCTGCCGCAACTCACTGGTGAAGATCTTCTCGACGCTGACCTCCACCGAGGGGATACGTCCGCTGTCGAGCATCGACGCGGCCTCCAGGCCCATCAGCCTGGCCACCTCGACGTCGGCTTCGGTCTGCGCCAGACGGCGACGAAATGCTGGAGGCGGATCGGGCGCCATCGCGATGAGGTCGTCGAGCGCGCGCCGCAGATCGCCCGCGTTGGTCAACGCGCCGCGCTCGAGGTCCAGCGCGCCGGTGATGTACGTCCAGCCGGCGTTGATCTCGCCGACCAGGTTCGTCAGCGGCACACGGACATCGTTGAAGAAGGTCTCGTTCGTGCGGTATCCCGACCACGCATACAGCGGACGGATGTCCACGCCTGGACTGTCAACCGGCACCGCGATCACCGAGATGCCGCGGTGCCGCGGAGCTTCGGGATCCGTACGCACGCACAGCCATTCGTGGGTGGAACGCTGCGCGCCACTGTTCCATATCTTGGATCCGTTGATCACCCATTCGTCGCCGTCGCGCACCGCGCGGGTGCGCAGGCTGGCCAGGTCGGTGCCCGCGTTGGGTTCGGAGTAGCCGAGCGCGAAGACGATCTCGCCCCGCGCGATGCCCGGCAGGAAGTCCTTCTTGTTCTGCTCGGTGCCGTGCCGCATGATCATCGGCGCTATCGATGTCACCGTCAGGTCGGGTCCGGGCACCCCCGCGTACTCGAATTCGCTCATCAGCAGGTGCTGGTGCATCGCGGTGAGGCCGAGGCCGCCGTACTCCGTCGGCCAATTCAGCCCGAACCAGCCCTTCTCGCCGATCTTGCGGCGAAACGCCGTCAGCTCCCCGCCCTGGTACTCGAGCCCGTGCTCGGCCATCTCGGCCCTCAGCGCGGGGGTGACGTTCTCCGCGAGGAACTGCCGCACCTCGGCGACCCACGCGCGCTGGGCATCGTCGAGCTCGAAGTCCACACAGGCGACACTATCGAGAAGCTGTCTACCCGGCGGCCGAACGGTCAGCGCGCCATTACACCGAATCTTTCGCTGCGAGCTTGGCAACTCGAGCACCCAGCGTGCCGGGTTATCCGTCGCCGACGGCAGGGTCGGCCCGCCGTGCGAGCCACGACCGGATCGTCTCGAAGCCGCTCCAGCCGATCAGAGTGCCGAGGGCGATCGAGAAGATCGCGGCGACAGTTGTACCGAGCGTCGCGATGTCGTTCCCCCCGACGCCTGCGGCGGCCCGGCCGAGCTCCTGGAAACTCAGTGCGCCGGGAACAAGCGCCCAGAACGCGGCGAGCATCATGACGATCGCCGGCGGCGACGTCTTGACACGCGCTCCGAGCATCGCGAAGGGCACAACGAGAAATGCGCCGACGGCACCGGAGTGCGTCGGCGACAGGAAAAGGCCGCCCAGCTGCTGGCCGATCAGCGCCACACCGACCGCGAGCACCAGCCACACCAATGATCCCTTTGGCGCCGACAGATAGATGTACAGCCCGATAGCGATCACCACGACCGCGGCGTACAGCGACCATGCCGAAGCCGAGCGTCGTGATCACATAGCCGGCGACGGTGGTGAACGGGCCGAACCGCGGCTTCATGGTGCGGGCGACAGCGGCCTCCCTTGCCGCGTCGGCCGGAGCGATGGCGCCGACCTCGGCGAGCTCGGCGATCGCGTCGATGCGGCCCGCCAGGTTCAGCTGCGTCGTCGGGTTGACGACGGTCTCGACCTCGTAGGCGACGGTGCCGACCTGAACCACCAGTGCGGTCGGCAGGACGACGACGCGGACGGTCTGGTGCGTGTACTGCTTGGCGATCGCCAGCAGCCGCGCCCGGACGAGCTGCGCAGGCTGTTCGCACTCGATGAGTGCGATGCCGAGCTCGCGCAGCATCGCGGCGATCTCCGCGTCGTCGTGGTCCTGACCCTCGGCCAGCGCCTCGGGTATCTCCTTGCGGATCGACTGCAGCAGCCTTCGTGTCCTGTCGTTCATCGGCTGGCGTTGATGGCGTCGACGACCTCGTCGGTGGTCACAACGGCAGCGTAGTTCGGCAGGTTCACCTCCATTGCGGCGTGCATGTGATCGTCGGAGTAGGTGCTCGTCGCGTCCTTCACGACGGTGACCTGATAGCCGAGCTCGGCGCCGAAACGCACCGTGGCCTCGACGCAGGTATGCGCGATCAGGCCGACGACGATCAGCTCGTGGATGCCGTGTTTCTTCAGCAGCACATCCAGATCGGTGTTCGCGAAACCGCTTGAACACCAATGCTCTTGAGCGACGATATCGCCGGGTTGCGGGAGGAATTCCTCGCGCAGCTCGCCGCCCCACGTGCCGAATTCGAACGTCCTGCGATCCCACGCGGCCTTCTGGATGGGCGCGATGTACTTCCAGGTCTCGTAGTCGCCGGGGCGGTAGCGGTGGTGCAGCGCGTAGAACACCCGGATCTCCGCCCGACGGGCAGCGTCGAGGACCTGCTTCATGTGCGGGATGCAGCCGTTGGCTTCGGCCACGCCCTTGAGGCGGTCCCACACCTTGCCGCCCTCGGAGATGAAGTCGTTGTACGGGTCGATCACCAGCAGGGCGGTGATACCGCGATCGAATGCCATGGCGTCATCTTCCTCCGGCCATACCCGGATATGGCATGCGATCGCGATCCGGTGCCAATGGGACGGCGGCAAGGCCGACGACGAAGGCGGTCAAGTGCCCGACCTCCGCGAACGTCGGCCGCAGCGCCGCGTTGCCGACCAGCGCAGCCGTCGCCACCGCCTGGGCACGAAAGCGCAACGGCGGCCGGACATACCCCGACAGGGCGCCCGTGACGCCCAAGACGAAATAGCTCACGCCGACGTCGCGGGCGTTCACCAGTCGCCTCGGCGCCCGCCCGTTGCGGATCAGCAGTCGCAGATAGCTTTGGCCCACATACGTGCCGATGATGTGCGCGCTGAGGCCGACGAGAAGCCAACGCCACCAACGTAATCGGCGTTCGGCGGGAGAGACGACTCCAACGAAGATGGGGATATACGGCCACCACTTACGGTCGGCGAGCCATAACAGGCTCGTCGACAGCACCCGTGAGGGTTCGCGATCCAGACGGCGCAAGTTGGTGGAATGGTTGCGCTGGATTCGCCGCGCTCGCCGTCGCCCAACCGATTGCTGGATGCGAGTCGTGACGAACAGGGCCAGCAGCCATACGAAGCTCAGCGGCGCACTTGCGATGGCGCGGACGAGCCCGGACTGCACAACCGCGACACTATCGCCACGGGGCCCGTGTCAGGTTTGCCTTCGGACCGATGGTGGTACGGGTTTCTCGTTCGACGCATCGAGGAGGGCGTGATGACCGGGGAACATGGAGGCCGAGGTCGATCTGGAGGCCCTTTCGACCCCCGAGCACGGATACACCATCAGTGACGAGGACGACGACGATCCGGTTCTGCTCGACCGGGAGGGCAAGACGGTCGAGACGTGGCGCGAGCGATATCCGTATGACGAGCGGATGCCGCGAAAGGAGTACGAGCAGAAGAAGCGGCGGCTGCAGGTCGAACTGCTGAAGCTGCAGAACTGGACCCGCAGATCGTCGGCCGCGCGCTCGAGGACTAGTCGATGGCCGATCACCTGCGCAAACCGTCCCGGTAGCAGGTCCTGGGGCCGCGTCGGCTATGCTGTTCATAACGTTGGCGCTTCGATTTAGCAGCCAACACGTCGTGACACGCTTCTTCATCTCCCCCAGCGCCTGCCTTGATTGGCCGCCGCGCTGCCCAAGATGATTCGTGCACCAGCACAGCTGTATCGCGGCGATCGATTTTGCCCACCGGCAATCTCGCCACCTTGTGCTGACTGACAGCGCGGACATCCGCGCCCGACTCATCACAACCGATGCCTGAAAGGCACGACCCTGACTACCGCTACGACTTTCGCCGACCTCGGCGTCAGCCAACCCATCGTCGACGCGCTCGCAAAGCGCGCGATCACCCAACCGTTCCCCATCCAGATCAGCACCCTTCCCGACACGCTCGCGGGCCGCGACGTGCTCGGCAGAGGAAAGACCGGCAGCGGCAAGACGCTTGCCTTCTCGATTCCCCTCGCGACGCGTCTTGCCGGACACCCGCGCCGCCCGTCACGACCGTCGGGCCTCGTCCTCGCCCCCACTCGCGAGCTGGCGACCCAGATCACCGCGACCCTGCAACCGTTGGCGGCCGCCTGCGGCTTGAGCGTGACCACGATCTTCGGCGGAGTTCCTCAGGGCCGCCAGGTCACCGCGCTGAAGTCCGGCGTCGACATCGTCGTGGCCTGCCCCGGCAGGCTCGAGGACCTGATGAAGCAGCGCCTCATCAGCCTCGACGCCGTCGAGATCACCGTCATCGACGAGGCCGACCACATGGCCGATCTCGGCTTCCTGCCTGGCGTCACCCGCATCCTGGCCGCGACCCCCAAGGGCGGCCAACGGATGCTGTTCTCAGCGACGCTCGACAACGGCGTCGACAAGCTCGTCAACCGATTCCTTCACAACGAGATATTGCACTCGGTGGACGAAGCCAATGCGCCGATTGCCGAGATGACCCATCACGTGTTCCACGTGTCCGACGCGGCTTCCAAGAAGCAGTTGGTGCATCGGCTCGCGTCGGGCGACGGCCGCCGAATCCTGTTCATGCGGACCAAACACCAGGCCAAGAAGCTTGCCAAGCAGCTCACAGAGTCCGGTGTTCCGTCAGTCGACCTGCACGGCAACCTTTCTCAGCCCGCGCGTGACCGTAACCTTGCGGCGTTCGCGGCGGGCGATGTTCACGTGCTGGTGGCGACCGACATCGCCGCACGCGGTGTGCACGTCGACGGCATCGAATTGGTGGTGCACATCGATCCGCCCGCCGAACACAAGGCGTACCTGCACCGGTCGGGACGAACCGCGCGCGCCGGCAACACCGGCGACGTCGTCACCGTCGTCCTACCCGAACAACGCAGGGACACACAGCAATTGATGCGCCGTGCAGGCATCCGCGTCACTCCGCAGCAGGTGACCGCCGACTCGGCCGCAGTGCACGCCGTCGCCGGTGCGGTTGCTCCGTACCGGGCGCCTGCACGCAAGTCCGTTGCGCCGACGCCGCAACGGCCTGGTTTCGGTGGACGCCGACGTGGTCGCCGGCCTGCCCGCCAACGCACCGGCGCTCGCTGAGTTCAGCGCAACGGCACCCTCATGCGCGCAAGTGGGCTGCCCACTTGGCGCTCTCGACCTGTGCGGTGCGCATCACGAGTTCGGCCGTATCGAACAAGCGGTTGTTTCGCTCGTGTCTGTCGACCGGAAGGGCCGCCGCGCAACGCATCACCAACGCGCCGAGAGCCGGAGACGTCATGTGCGGCAACACAAGGAGTTTCGCGCACGCGCCACGCCCGTCCACCAGCATGATGCGTGGGGGCCGCTGCTTCGCCGACACCAGCGACCGTGCGGCGGTGACGATCGATTCGAGGTCGATAGGCCCTTCGGTGGCCGACCAGTTGATGCAGATGTCGACGATTTCGCCGAGCGGCTTGTGCAGACATCCGATCAGCTCAGGAAGTTCCTGCGCCACCGACGCGGTATGCGGCCACCACGCTCCATCGATGTCACCACCGAGAGTCCTCGCCAGTGCGAGCCTGACGGGCCGGGCCACGCGCCGTGACCCTGTCAGCCCGTTCACGACGAGTACGGCTTGTGCAGGCCAGACGAATTCATTTACCGGCTCCCTGCTGAGACGAAACGTCCTGACAATCAACCTACGCCCGTCACGGCACGACCTTTCGGGCGGCCCCCACCAAGGCGTTTCACCGTATTCGACCGCGTTCGACGTGTAGCGCGCCTGGTGATATCACCCGCGATAGCACATCTCGACGGCATACATGGTCGCCGTCGTGTGACGGGAGTGACGTATGTGTGTGTCGATTTGGCGTCGAGAAGGTGCTTGCCGCGGCGTTAGCGTTGGGGATGCAGACCCATTACACCTACCGGCTGGAGTGGTCGACGGACACGTATGAGTACTACGCCCGTTGCCTGGAAATCAACGGGCTTTACGCAGTGGCGCCCACAGCCCACGAGGCGTTGGCGCGTGCCGAGGCCGCTGTGGACGCATACCTGCGTGAAAGTGAGGAAGTCTTTGGCAGTGAGCCGCCGAAGCCGTTGTCCGAACGGAAGTTCAGCGGCCGCTTCATGGTGCGTACGTCGCCCGCGTTGCATGCGCGATTGTCCATGGAAGCAACTGAGCAAGCGGTTTCGCTCAATCAATGGGTGGTGCAGAAGCTTGCCGGCCGGCAGCCGAGCTTGGACTGGTAGAGCCCAGGGTCGGGGCATAGGCCGTTGCAGTGTGACATCGCGGGTGATATCAGCGATCAGCTGATGGCGCCGTTGATCACCGGCTTGGAGATCATGCCCTTGTCCACGCCCCACTTGGTGGCGATGGCCTTGTACTCGCCGGTGGACATCACATGCTCCAGAGCCTGTCGCAGGGACTCCGCCAGCGGCGAGTCCTTCTGCACCGGCCAGCCGTAAGGGGCGGTGTCGAAGATTTCGCCTGCGGGTTTGAGCTGACCGCCGCTGCCCTTGATCGCGAATCCGGTCACCGGTGAGTCCGCGGACATCGCATCGACGTCGCCCGCGATCAACGCCGCGGTTAGTTGGTCCTGACGGTCATAGACGACGGGTTGAATCGGCGACAATCCCGCAGCGACGCATTGATCGCTTTTGGCCGGGATCTCCACGGTTTCGTGCGTCGAGCCCGGGGTCATCCCGACCTTGAGCCCGCAGGCTGCGTTCGGGTCGATCCCCGAGCCGGTCCGCTGCGCCCACAGCGTTCCTGCTTCGAAGTAGGTGACGAAGTCGACCTGCTGCTGGCGCTCCAAAGTATCGGTGAACGAGGACATCCCGACGTTGTACTGCCCGTTCTGCACGCCGGGGATGATGTCCGAGAACAGCGCCTCTTGGTACTCGGGCGTCAGCCCGAGCGTCTTTGACACCGCGTTGATGAGATCGACGTCGAATCCGACGATGTCGCCAGACGAGTTCTTGAATTCGTTTGGCGCATAAGGGACATTGACGCCGACCACCAGCTTGCCCGTCGACTTGATCTCATCGGGCACCGTCGCCGCGATCGCAGGCACCGGGCCGCCCGAGTCCATTTCGGGACCCGGCGTCTGCGTCGTCGGGGTGGGACTTGCCGATCCGCCCTCGTCGCGCGAGCCCCAGAAGTGCCAGACCCCGAAGACAAGTGCCGCGCCCAGCAGCAACGCAGCGCCGAGAATCGCCAGGGTGCGGCCGGACAGCCCCCCGTGCGCTGTCGGCGGTTTCTTGACGCGACCGGCCGAATGCCGACCAGAGCCGCCCGTCGTTCGCACTGGCACGGCCAGTGCGCGGCGCGCGGCGGCGGCCAGTTCGCCTGCCGTCTGGTAACGACGGCTCGGCTTCTTCGCCATGCCCTTGGCGATGACCTCGTCGAACGCGGCCAGTTTGGGGTCGATGGCCGACGGCTTCGGCGCCGGGGCGTTGATGTGCTTGGCGATCTGCTGCTCGAGGCTGTCTACCGGATAGGGCCGCGATCCCGTCAGGCATTCGTAGAGCACGCACGTCAGCGCGTAGACGTCGGAGCGCGGGTCGATCTCGCCGCCCTCGAACCTCTCGGGTGACATGTAGGCCATCGTTCCGAGCGTGCTGCCTGCAGTCGTCAGGCCTTGCTGGCCTGCCGTGCGGGCGAGTCCGAAGTCGATCAGGTAGGCGAAGTCGTTCTTGGTGACGAGGATGTTCGACGGCTTCACATCGCGATGGATCAGGCCCAGCTCGTGCGCGGCGTCGAGGGCGGCGGCGACCTGGTCGATGATCGACACTGCGAGCGCGGGCTTCAGCGGCTGCTTCTCGCCCTTGTCGTCCTCGAGCATCCCGCCGAGGTTGCGGCCGTCGATGAGCCGCATGTCCAGGTAGAGCTTGTCGTCGATCTCACCGAAGCCGTGGATCGGCACCACATGCGGCTCGTTGATCCCCGCCGCCGCCTGGGACTCACGGCGGAATCGCTGCTGGAAGATGACGTCCTTGGCGAGGTGCGACGGCAACACTTTCAGGGCGACGACGCGGTCGGTCTTGGTGTCGAAGGCCTTGTAGACCTCGCCCATTCCGCCCCGGCCGATCAGGTCCTGGAGCTGGTAGTGCCCGAATAATTCCGCATCCACCGCGTTACTCCTCGGCAGCGGCCAACCCGCTGATGTGTCGATTGAAGCTACATCAGGTTTGCCGAGATTGTCCGCGCGTGTGTCAATACGGGTTAGGTCTCGTCTGCGACCTGATTTCGCGTCTGATGGCCACCGGGCGCGTCCGGGTCGTCGTTCTGGTGGTCGAGCTCGTCCTGGAGCTCCTGCTGCTCCTCAGTCGCCTTCGTCGCATCTTTCGGGTTCGCTGGCGGATCGTTCGCCTTCTCCATGAGGCGAGTGTCGACGAATCTGGTAGGGGCTAAACCGGTCTATCGCGACCCGTACTGCACCGCGGGTTCGTCCGAGTCGACGTGCCCGCCGCTGAGGATCCTGAGCCGGTCGGGGCGGACCTCGTATTGGGCGCCGTCAGCCGGGTTGGAGGCGTTGAATCCGCCTCCATTTGGCGTGGCGCCGGAGAGCTGGACGTTTGCGCCGTCCCGCAGCCGTTCGCCGCGGTATTGGTAGGTCCCTGGCGACGTCTCGCAAATCACCGCCATCGACTGCGATGTCTGGATCGCCGCCACCGGGCTCGAACCCGCGTCACACCGCGTGGTGTGGCCGATGAAGCCCTGGCTGTCCGTTCCCGACATACCCGCAAACGGCGCCGAGCTGACCGGCGACGATGTCGTCGAAGTCGTCGATGATGACGTCACCGACGGCGCGGTCGTCGTGATGGTCGTCGTGCTCGGCGGAGGGGCCGCCAGCCGCGTCTGCGGCGACGTGCCGTTGTTCCGGTTCCCGAAGATCAGGATCGACGCCAGCACGAGGGCCGCGCCGAGCAGCACGATCACCGCCGCCGCCAGCGCCACCTGCGACTTCCCGAACTTCCTCTCCGGCTCCGGTGGCGGCGCCGGCGGCCCCATCGGCGACATCGGCGGCGGGTACGGCGTATAGCCCGTCCCCGCCGGATTTTCGTAGACCGCCGAGAACTGCCTCGTGCTCGTCGGCGGAGTCGGCACGGGAAGCGGCGGACGCGTCGGCTCGACCGCCCCCACAGCCGCAGACGCCGCCTTCGCCAGCTCACCTGCCGTCCGGTACCTGTCCGACGGCTTCTTCGCCATCCCTCGCGCGATCACGTCGTCGAACGATTTTGTGATGCCTCGCCGCATGATGCTCGGCCTGGGCGGCGGCGAGAACATGTGCGCGCTCATCAGCTGTCGCAAATCCCCGCCGGTCTCGAAAGGCGCCCGGCCGGTGAGGCATTCGTACAGCAGACACGTCAACGAGTAGATATCCGCCGCCGGTCCGACCTGTCCGCCCGCAAACCTTTCCGCAGCCATGTACGCGCACGAGCCGATGATCAACCCTGTCGAGGTCACGCTCGCATCGCCCTCGCCATGCGCGATACCGAAGTCGACCAGATACGCGAAGTCGTCGGGCGTTAGCAGCACGTTCTCCGGTTTGATGTCGCGATGCACCAGGTTGTCGGCGTGCGCGGCATCCAGGGCCGCCGCCACCTGCGCGATGATCGACGTCGCCCGCCTCGGCTCCAGCGGGCCGTTTGCCCGTAGCTCGTCCTTCAGGCTCGCGCCGTCGACCAGGCGCATGTCGATGTACAGCGTCCCGTCGATGTCGCCGAAGTCATGCACCGGAATGACGTGCGGTTCCTGTAACCGCGCCGCCAGCCGGGACTCGCGCCGAAAGCGCTCCTGGTAGCTCTTGTCCGCGGCCATCTCCGCCCGCAGGACCTTGACCGCCACTATCCGTTCCTTGACGGTGTCATACGCGCGATAGACCTCGCCCATCCCGCCGACGCCGATCAGAGACTGCAGCTCATAGGGTCCGAATCGCGTGCCCAGCCGCGACCCACCCTGCGCGGAGGCCATTGGCCAATCCTTTCCGTTCATCCCCGACATCTGACGGCGCCACAATGCGACCCATTTGCAGCGACATGTGTTCCCGCTTTACACGCTCGCTTAACGTTTCTACCGGAACCGGCGATCACTTTGAAATCGAAGTTTGCTGTGGCGCATCGTGTTCGACGTTTGCCACACCACCGGTTCCGCTAAGGCATACGGTAACGGAATGACAGATCAGTCGCCCGCGGTCACCATCTCTCATCCGCCTGAAAACGTTCTCCGCGCCGTGAATCCGGCCGTGAAATTCCTGCTCGGCACCCCGTTTGCGGGTGGCCTCCGCCGCCAGATGATGGTGCTCAACTTCACGGGCCGCAAGAGCGGACGCCAGTTCTCGCTGCCTGTGAGCGCACACCAAGTCGACAACAACCTCTACGCGCTCGCCAGCGCGGGTTGGACCGCCAACTTCCGCGACGGCGCCATCGCCGAAGTCCTGCACGACGGGAAGAGGACGAAAATGCGCGGCGAGCTCATCCGCGACCCGGCCACCGTCGCCAATATCTCGCATCGCGTTGCCGAGTCCTACGGCCCTGCGAGAGCCCAGCGCATGATGGGCTTGAAGTTCCGCGACAACCGGACCCCGACGCTCGAGGAGTTCACAGAGGCGGCCACCCGCGAGGGCATGCGTGCTGTCAAGTTCACGCCCGCCTAGTACGTCGCTGCTGCCAGCTCCAGAATTTCCGCACGGTCGGCCCGCACCAGGTAGCCGGCCCGGATCGTCGCGTCCAGCGACTCGGTGAACCGCTCGAGGTACTCGCTCTTCCCGCCCGGATAGAGCCTGGCGCGGGTGTCGTCGTCGAACGGCTCACCCGACCCGAACAGATGGGCCAGGATGTTGTCGCTCTTGGCGGTTCCCGACGTTCGAGCGACCGGAACGTCGACCCACGGCGTGCGCACCCCGCCCCTGGCGATCCCGTTCTCATCCAAAACCATCGCCGGCGGATGTCCCTCGCCGATTTCCAGGGGCGGCGCGCTCGGCGGCGGCGTGCCGGTGCGAACCCAGCTGTCCAGACCGGCGATCGCCGCCTGCAGGACATAGTGATGCTGCGGGGCGAAATTGATGTAGTAGCCGATGTCCTGACCCATGAAGTTGTCGGTCGGGGCGTACGCGGCGGCGAGCTTGTCCATCGGCGCAGAACCGCTGTCGATGAAACCGACCTTGAGCGTGTAGTTGTCGCCGTGCGCGGTGCCGGGAATCTCCCACGTCCGTAGCCGCTCGTTGTCGGGCTGCCTCGACTGGTAATAGCCCGCCAGAACTGCGCCGACCAGGTCTGTCTCGGTGATGACGTTCATCAACGGCACCCGCAGATCCGGCCGGAACGGGGCCGGATCCGACGCGCTGGCGTGCAGCGCCTCCAGTGCCGATTCGCCGTCCAGCGGCGCAGCGACGCCGAATCTTGAGTGGACCAGAAAACCGTCGTAGACACCCGCGAGCCGATCCACGGCATTGATATACGTCGTCAGGAACATCGCTGACTGCGACTCCCCCACCGCCACAAAGTGTTCCGGCCTCAGCCGACCGAGCACACCGTCCGATGCCTCGCGGACCAGGCGGCCGACCTGACTGAAGATGTCGTAGGAGAAGGCGTCGCCGGGATGGTTGAGAGCCGAATAGCGCTCCGGATCCTGCTTTTTCAGCGACATGTCGATGCCGGTGATGGTGATCCCGCCGTCGACGCCGACTTTCTGCGCCGAGACGGCGACGTATGCGTAGCCTTCGCGAGCGATCTCGCGGTGAGCCATCATCCAGACGGCCGGCGCGTCGATTCCGCCGCTGACATTCAGCCACTCGACCAGGACCGCCCCGTTGAACTTCGTCGTGTCGGTCGGGGTGTACACCACCACCCGTGTCGTGTACTCCGCATCGCCCCTGGCGCCTTCGTCGGCGTACGACGACGCCGTGCCCGAGACGAAGAACTCGTTGGCGACGTAGCCGAGATCAGCGAGTTCGTAGGCGCCGTTCAGCAGGTTGGGTTTGCCCGCGACGGGCGTGACAGAAGGCATGCTGACGACACTAGCGACCGTCCGAGCGATACTGAGACCATGGTCGACCGCAATGTGCTGGGCACACCGATGGAGCCGTGTGGCACCGACCCGATGACGGGCTTTTACCGCGACGGTTGCTGCGCCAGCGGCCCGGAGGACATCGGCTTACACACCATCTGCGCCGTGATGACCGCGCAGTTTCTGGAGCATCAGGGCTTCATCGGCAACGACCTGTCGACGCCGCGCCCCGAGTTCCGCTTTCCCGGCCTGGCGCCGGGCGACCGCTGGTGCGTGACAGCTGCGAACTGGCTGAAGGCGTACGAGGACGGCTGTGCCGCTCCGGTGGTGCTGGCCTCCACCCACGAACGCACCCTCGAGATCGTGCCACTAGACGCACTGTCGGAACACGCCGTCGACGTGCCCGACGATCCCCGCGATCTCTGAGCCCGCGAAACTGCGGCGAGATCGCATCTTCGGCGTAGATCACGATCTGCCCGCAGTGTCGGCGGTCGTTGGCTTGAACCGCTGACCGGTTCGGCTCGTAGGTACCAGTAGAGGAGCAGCGCGGCTCCTGCGACCGCTCGCGAGCGGAGGATCGAACTGCTGAACCGCACTGCCCGGCTGGCAATCGCCGCGCCGCGTCGGGTCATCGCCGCCGCGGGGTTGCTCGCTGTCGTGCTTGGCATCTTCGGTGTGCCCGTCGCCAAAAGCTTGTCCGCCAGCGGATTCCAGGACCCGAACGCCGAATCCTCCAGGGCCACCGAGCTGTTGACCGACAAGTTCCATCAGGGCGATGTTGAACTGTTGGTGATCGTTTCCTACGCCGACGGCATCGATAGCCCGGAGGCCCGTCAGACGGGCACCCGAATCGTCGACCAGCTAAAGCAATCTCCGCACGTAGCTACCGTGACATCGCCGTGGACGACACCGCCCGCCGCGGCCGCCGACCTGGTCAGCAAGGATCGCTCCGCCGGCCTCGTCGTCGCCGGCATCACCGGGGACGAAAGCCAGCAACAGACCTACGCCAAGGAGTTGTCGGAAGAGATCACCCGCGGCGACGGCGATGTCGCCGTGCGCACCGGCGGCACTGCGATGGTCAACGTCCAGATCACCGACCAGTCGCAGCACGACTTGCTGCTGATGGAGTCGATCGCGATCCCGCTGTGCTTCCTCGTGTTGGTGTGGGTGTTCGGCGGCCTTGTTGCCGCCGCGTTGCCGGTCGCCGTCGGCGGTATGGCGATCCTAGGCGCACTCGCGGTGCTGCGCATCATCTCGTTCACCACCGATGTGTCGATCTTCGCCCTCAACCTGACGACGGCGATGGGCCTCGCGCTGGCGATCGACTACACGTTGCTGATGATCAGCAGATACCGCGACGAGCTGACCGACGGTGCGAGCCGCGAGGACGCGTTGGCCCGAATGATGCTGTCGGCTGGGCGAACTGTCCTATTCTCCGCCACCACTGTCGCGCTGTCGATGGCGGTGCTGGTGCTGTTCCCCATGCACTTCCTGAAGTCATTCGCCTACGCCGGCGTCGCCACCGTCGCATTCGCCGTAGCCGCCGCGATCGTCGTCACCCCCGCCGCCCTCGTTCTCATCGGCGACCGGCTGGACTCCCTCGACGTGCGGCGGTTCGCGCGGCGAGTACTCGGCAGGCCCGAGCCGACGTCCGTCGCCGTCGAACAACGGTTCTGGTACCGAACGGCCAAACGCGTTATGCGCCACGCCGTTCCCATCGGCCTCGTCGGCGTCGCGATCCTGCTGTTGTTCGGCGCTCCGTTTCTCGGCGTGCGATGGGGCTTTCCCGACGACCGCGTGCTTCCGGCCACCGCATCGGCACATCACGTTGGCGACGAACTGCGCCGCGACTTCGCCACGAACTCCGACACCGCCGTCACCGTGGTGATTCCGAACACCGGCGGGCTGATGGCAAACGACATCGCCGACTACGCCGCCAATCTGTCACGGGTGGCCGATGTTTCGGCCGTCTCGGCACCGATGGGCACGTTCGTCGCCGGCAGGCTCGCCGGACCGCCGTCGGCGCCGACCAGCGAGGCCGAAGGCAGCGCGTACCTCACGGTCGACAGCACCGCCCCGCTGTTCTCCGACGGCTCGGAGACCCAACTCGACAATTTGCACGCGGTGCCCACGCCGGAGGGTAAAGAGGTCGACATGACCGGCACCGCGCAGGTCAACCGGGACAGCGTCGACGCCATCACCACCACGCTGCCGCTGGTGCTCGGGCTGATCGCGGTCATCATGTTCGCACTGCTGTTCCTACTCACCGGCAGCATCGTCATGCCGATCAAAGCCCTTGTCCTGAATGTTCTTTCACTGACGGCGGCGTTCGGCGCGATGGTGTGGATATTCCAGGACGGACATCTCGGCGCATTCGGCACTACGCCGAGCGGGACGCTCGTCGCGAACGTGCCGGTGCTTCTGTTCTGCATCGCGTTCGGCCTGTCGATGGACTACGAGGTGTTCCTGGTCGCCAGAATCCGTGAGTTCTGGCTCGGTTTCAGCGGCGCAGGCCGCGGGACCAGAGCCGACAACGACGAAGCCGTCGCACTCGGTATCGCGCACACCGGGCGGATCATCACCGCGGCTGCCCTCATCATGTCGGTCTCGTTCGCCGCACTCATCGCCGCGCACGTGTCGTTCATGCGGATGTTCGGCCTGGGACTGACTCTCGCCGTTCTCGTCGACGCCACCCTCGTGCGAATGATGCTTGTGCCCGCATTCATGCATGTGATGGGCCAATGGAATTGGTGGGCGCCGCGACCGCTCGTCCGGCTGCACCACCGCCTCGGCCTCAACGAACGAGCTCGTGCCGCGTCAGTGCCGACCGACACACCGGCAAATCTCACGAAAGTGAGTGAAAATTGAACCATCTCAGGGCGGTTAAACGTGTCAACAGTGTGGGCAACGCAAGCGTGATCGCGGGCGTGCACGGGGTCGTGCCGCCTTACCGGTATAGCCAGCAGGACGTCACCGAGAAATTCCTCGAGGTCCCCGCCTTCTCGGGGCTCGACGAGATCGTCAGGGGCCTTCACAAGAACTCGAAGGTCGACAGCCGCCATTTCATCCTTCCGCTCGAGAGTTATCTGACGCTCGGCGACTTCGGCGAGACCAACGACCTTTTCATCGAGCATGCCGTTGAATTGGGCTGCGATGCCCTGACCGGCGCACTCGACGAAGCGGGCCTGCATCCCAGCGACGTCGACGTCATTTTCACGACGACGGTGACCGGAGTGGCGACACCGTCGTTGGACGCCCGCATCGCCGGACGGCTCGGCCTGCGCCCCGACGTCCGTCGAGTGCCGATCTTCGGGCTGGGCTGCGTAGCGGGCGCCGCGGGCATCGCGCGACTGCACGACTACCTTCGCGGCGCACCCGACGACGTCGCCGTCCTGGTGTCGGTCGAACTGTGCTCGCTGATGTTTCCGGCGGCCGAGCCCACGATGCCGAGCCTCGTCGGCAGCGCCCTGTTCGGTGACGGCGCCGCGGCCGTCGTCGCCGTGGGAGAGAAGCGCGCGGCCCGCGAGCGCACCCAAGGGCCCGACATTCTGGCCTCGCGCAGCCGGATGTACCCCAACTCGCTGGGCACCATGGGATGGGACGTCGGAGCGAGCGGCTTCAAGCTGGTGCTGTCGGCCGACCTGCCCGAGCTCATCGAGAAGTACCTCGCCGACGACGTGACGGGCTTCCTCGCCGAACATGAGCTGACGATCGACGACATAGGGTCATGGGTGTCGCACCCCGGCGGCCCGAAGGTGCTCGAGGCGATCAACGCCGCACTGGGCCTCGACGACGAGGCGCTGGAACTGTCGTGGCGCTCGCTCGCCGAGATCGGCAACCTCTCGTCGGCGTCGGTGCTGCACATACTGCGCGACACGCGTGCCAAGCCGCCGCAGAGCGAGACACCGGGCGTACTGATGGCGATGGGACCGGGCTTCTGCGCCGAGCTGGTACTCCTGCGCTGGCACTGAACTGACCATGGTCTGGTATGTGCTGCTGATCGCCGCCGTCGGTGTAGAGCGCATCGCCGAACTGATTGTGTCTCAACGCAATCTGGCCTGGAGCAGGGCCCGTGGCGGCGAAGAGTTCGGCGCGGGCCATTACCCCGCGATGGTGGTGCTGCACACCGCGCTGCTGGCCGGCTGCCTACTCGAGGCGATCGTCGGCCACCGGCCATTCCTGCCCGCGCTGGGCTGGCCGATGCTCGCGCTCGTGCTGGTGGCGCAGGCGCTGCGGTGGTGGTGCATCACAACACTTGGCCACCAATGGAATACGCGCGTCGTCGTCGTGCCGAATGCTGCACGGGTCACCGGCGGCCCCTACCGTTTCGTGCCGCACCCCAATTACGTCGCGGTGGTTCTCGAAGGCGTCGCGCTGCCGCTTGTGCACACCGCCTGGGTCACGGCGCTGGTGTTCACGTCGCTCAACGCCGCACTGCTTGCAACGCGGATCAGGGTCGAGAACGCGGCGCTGGCGAGGCTGCGGTGATCGACCTGCTGGTCGCAGGCGGCGGGCCGGCGGGGCTGGCCACCGCGATCTACGGCGCCCGGGCAGGCCTCGAAGTGGTCGTCGTTGAGCGTCGGCGCGGCCTCGTGGACAAGGCGTGCGGGGAAGGGTTGATGCCGCATGCCGTGCGTCAACTGAACGGTCTCGGGGTGCACGCCGACGGCAAGCCTTTCGTCGGTATCTCCTATTTCGACGAACAGCGTTGCGTCACTGGTCGTTTCCGTTCCGGTACGGGACTCGGCGTGCGGCGCACGGCGCTGCATGCCGCGTTGCTGGACACAACCGCGGCCGCGGGCGTGAAGGTCGTCCACGGCGATGTCGGCGAGGTGCGTCAGGACGAGACGTCGGTGCAGTGGGGCGACTTCCGCGCCCGATATCTGGCGGCCGCCGACGGGCTGCACTCGCCGATCCGAGCGTCCCTCGGGCTGGCCCGACAAGTGGCGGGGCCACGGCGGTTCGGAATTCGGCGTCATCATGTGCTGACGCCGTGGAGCGATTGTGTCGAGGTGTACTGGGCGGGCGGCGCGGAGGCGTACGTGACGCCGGTGGCCGACGATTGCGTCGGCGTCGCGATTCTCACCTCGCGTAAGGGCCGCTTCGACGAGCACCTCGAGGCCTTCCCGGCGTTGAAGAAACGGCTGCGCGGTCGCGAGCACGGCCACGACCGCGCCGCGGGACCGCTTCGCCAACAGGTCGCACGCAGAACGGCGGGACGGGTGCTGCTGGTCGGCGATGCGGCCGGTTATGTCGACGCGCTGACCGGTGAAGGCCTCGGTATCTCCTTCAGCGCAGCCGAACTCCTGGTGAACTGCGTGGCCGCCGACCGACCCGGCGACTACGACCGGCAGTGGCGCCGCATGTCACGCCGCTATCGGCTGCTGACCGCAGGTATTCTGCGCGCCAGCACCCGGCCCGCGGTTCGTTCGCGAATCGTGCCTGCCGCCAATCGCTTTCCGCGTATCTTCAGCGGGATGGTGAACCAGCTCGCCGACTAGGGTCGGACCTGCAGGATCCGGTCGTCGCCCGGTCGAGGACCGCCACGTCCGTCGCGGTTGCTGGTCGAGAACCACAGCGAGCCGTCCGGTGCGGGCACCGCTGTCCGAAGGCGGCCGTACTGACCCGCGAACAGCGCTGTCGGCGCACCGACGGTGCCGTCGCCACCGACTGGAATCTGGTAGAGCCGCTCCCCGCGCAGGCACGCCACCCACAGCGAGCCACCGAAATAGGCCAGTCCCGACGGCGACGCATCGCCCGTCGCCCACTCGATTACCGGATTGACGAATCCCGGGTCGTCGGACCGGCCTTCGGCGATCGGCCAGCCGTAATTGCCGCCGGGCCGAATCAGGTTCAGCTCGTCCACCTTGTCCGCGCCGTACTCCGTCGCCCACAGCCGGCCGCCCGAATCCCACGCCAGCCCTTGGATATTGCGATGGCCGTACGACCACACCGCCGATCCCGGATCGGGGTTGTCCGATGGAATCGAACCATCGGCGTTGATTCGCAGGATCTTGCCGCCCAGTGACGACTTGTCCTGTGCGAGATCGGTGTTGCCGGTTTCACCGGTCGCCACATACAGCTTGCCGTCGGGACCGAACGCGATGCGACCGCCGTCATGGCGCGTGCCCGCGGGGATGCCGGTGAAGATCGGCGACTGCCCGGTCAGCCTGGTCCCGTCGAACCCCATCCGGACAACGCGATTGTCCCCGCCCGTCGTGATGTAGGCGAACACCGTCTGACC